>JAMJQL010000027.1 GCA_023554245.1 Gemmatimonadota bacterium | reverse complement strand
CTGGTCCGCCGCCACGTCCTCGACGATCACCGCCCGATCGCTCACGTGCCGCACCACGCCCGATACGGTTTCGGGCGCATTGGGAAAGTCCCGGCTCGAAACGCAGGCAAAGTCGTAAGAGACCCGCTGGCCGACGAAGGGAACCTCGAACAGACCTCCGGTGGATGACCGCGCGGTCATCCGGATCTGGGGAAGCAGCGGGGCCTCGATATCCCTCAGGCGTGCATCCATTGAGAACTGACCGGCACGCCAGGCCGCATCGACCCCCGCCTGCAGATCGGAGTCGGTGCTGGCCGAAACGCCTGGGTCGCCGTCACCGGCCCCTGCGAGGAGTTCGTCCAGCGGTGTGATTGCCAGCTCCAGCTGCTCGAAGCCCAGGGTCCGCGACAGCGTGCTGACCACGACCTCATAGCCCTCACCGGCCTCGAAAGACGCGAACTCCACGCAGTCCACGGCGGAGGAGCCTTCGAGTATCAGGTCCTCGCCCGGCAGTAGCTCGACCGATCGGCACTCCGGTGGAACCACGGAACCCGAGGGCCCGGTCGCGTCCGATCCGCACGCCGACACCGCCGCCGCAATGAGCACGGCGACCCCCGTACGATGAGCCATGTCCCGCATCTATCGATCTCCCCTGACCCGATGGACCGCCAATCCCGTTCGGTCCCCTATAATCATAACTCATACCAACCCGAAATGCTCCTGTTCTCCGCTGATTCCGCGGTTCTGCTGTCCCGCGGGCGCCACAGGTCAGAGGAGTACGGCCGAGGCCAGCCCGAGCAGGAGAAGGAAGCCGGAAAGGTCCGTCAATGCCGTGACGAAAACCGAGGAGGCGACGGCGGGATCGATTCCCACGCTCTCGAGGAAGATCGGAAAGAAGGCTCCGGCGAAGGAAGCGACCACCATGTTCCCCCACATCGCGAGCAGAACCACCGCACCGAACCGGACCCCTGCACCGATCAGGAAGTGACCCGCCACGGCTGCCACGAGACCCACTACGAGACCGTTCAGCAGGCCTACGACGGCCTCCTTCCCGACCACGCGCCACAACTGGCCGATCGGTTCGTCCGCCACGGCGATCCGGCGAATCGTCACCGCGAGGGCCTGCGTCCCGGCGTTCCCTCCGAGACCGGCGACGATCGGCATCACGACTGCCAGCAGGACCAGCGCTTCGATCGTCGACTGGTAGTGCCAGACGACCGTGGCTCCGATCGAGGCGGTCGCGAGGTTGAGCAGGAGCCAGGGCAATCGGCTTCGAATCGCGTCCAGCGTGGTGCCCCTGACCTCCTCTTCGTCCGAGACGGCTGCGAATCGCAGGATGTCTTCCGTGGACTCGGCTTCGATCACGTCGATCACGTCATCGAAGGTCACCCGGCCGACGAGGCGTCCGGCCGCGTCCACGACACCTACGGAGGGGATGTTGTACCTGGCCAGAACGCGGCCGACGTCCTCCTGGTCGGTGTCGACCTGGACGACGGCCATCGGCTCCTCGGTGATCCCCGATATCGGATGATCGGGATCCGAAATCACCAGGTCCTGCAGAGCCACGACACCGCGCAGGGCGCCGTCCGGTTCCGTCACGAAGATCGTGTAGAAGTCGAAGTCTTCCTGGGCCTGCCTTCGGATTTCCTGGATGGCCTCGATGGCGGTGAGATCGGACCGTACGGCGAGGACATCGCGCGTCATGATGCCGCCGGCCGACTCCTACGGGTAGCCGAGAAGCTCCTCGATCTCGGTCGCTTCCGGAACGGGTAGCGAGGACAGTACCTTGGCCTGGTCCTCGGGTTCGAGCTCACCGATGATGTCAGCCGCGTCGTCGTCGGCCATCTCCTCGACGATCTCGCCGATCCGCTCGGGCTGCAGCTGCACCAGCAGTTCGCCCGGCTTCTCGATCTCCTCCATCTCGGCAAGAGCGTCTGCGGCCATCTCGGCCGGGAGGAATTCGACCAGTGCGACCCGCTGCTCCGGCTCCAGCGCCTCGATCAGGTCCGCCAGATCGCTGCCGTGCTGGTCATCGAGGTAGATCCGAAGCGTCACGGCATCCTGCTGTTGGAGCAGATCACGGACTCGCTCCGTAATCGCGGCAATCCGATCGGTGGACTCGGTCATTGCCCGCCCCCTTCCGATCTGCCGCCCGGCGTGGCGACGCCCACCGACAGCACCATCTTCAGACCGTCCTCGACGCTGAGCCCGAGCCGGTGCACGCTGCGGCGAGGCACGACGAGGAGGTAACCGGAGGTGGGATTCGGGGCAGTCGGAAGAAACACGTTGACCGATGGCTCGCCGGTCACCTGCTCGATCTGCGCCGGCGTCTTCGCAGTTTCGAACGCGAGCGCCCACATGCCGGGACCCGGGAACTCGATCAGGGCGCAGTGCTGGAACAGTCTCTCTTCGCGCTCCAGCACCGACTGAACGATCTGAGCCGAGGCCGAGTAGATGCGCCGGGCGAACGGGAGCCGTGCGAGCCCGGTGTTCCACCAGTGCAGCAGTCGGCGCCCCGCCGCGATCTGGGAAGCCCAGCCCACCGACACCACGATCAGTACGAGCGCCAGGAGACCCAGTCCGGGAATCTGTCGACCGTCGACCGCGGGCAGGTACCGCCCGAGAATCGGGTCGAGGCGCTGGAACAGCCATACCAGTACGTACGCGGTGACGCCGACCGGGGCGATCACGATCAACCCGGTGACGAAGTAGCGTCGAAGCTTGTAGAGAAACGACTTCATGTCCGACTCCCGGGCCCGTCGGTGGATTCGGATGTGAGCCCGGACAGGCTAGCCGCTTCCCAGACTTCGAAGCAACTCCTCCTGCAGCCGATACATGTCGGACGATTCGCGTCCCGCTCCCTCGGGATGGTCGTGCCCGAGGACGTGAAGGGTGCCATGAATCACGAGTCTCAGAAGCTCCTCGCTGGGCGGGACACCCAGTTCTGCCGCATTGCGGAAACCGGTCTCGGCGGGAATGTAGACGTCGCCGAGCAGCGATTCCCGGCGACCGAGGGAGAATGCGATCACGTCCGTCGCGTCGTCTCGCCCCAGCCACTCCTGATTCAATCTGCAGATTTCGTCGTCGTCGATGAAGGAGATCGAGAGCTCGCCCGGCCGCTCGCGACCGCCGAGATCCAGAGCCGCGCGCGCGGCGCGAACGACGGCAGCAGGGGTCAGCCCGGCACCCGGCCAGGCTTCGAGACCGTTCACGTGCACGACGAGCCCGCTCGCAAACGGATCCGTGCCAGGGACATGAGAGTCAGGCGGGTCAGGAGGAGGCGCCACGAGTCTCCGCAGGCCGGGATACCTCAGCGGCGGGCCGCGCGTCGGCCTGGACTGCTGGCGGCTCCGGAGCGCCGGTTTCGGAGGCATTCAACTCGTTCGAGGCCACGAATTG
>JAMJQL010000176.1 GCA_023554245.1 Gemmatimonadota bacterium | reverse complement strand
GCGTTCCGCCGGAGAGACCTACAAGGACACCCGTCGGTGGTATGCGAGGGATCGAGGCGTCACCACGATCCGGGAGGTGGTGGACACGATCGAGAAGGCTTCGGAGTCACCGAGGCGAGGTACCGGCCAGTGAAACACGTCAGGGGAGTGGCTCGCGTCTCATTCTGCTTCACGATCTGCGCGGCATCTGCGACACCGCTCAGCGTCGGCGCTCAGGATACCGTGTCCCTTGAGCTCGCCGCCGAAGCGCTGGACGAGGCCGAAGCGATTCGGGAGCGGGCCCGGGAGGACGACGCCCACAAGCGGGCTCCCCTGACCTATGACGTGGCCGACAGCCTCTTCTCCGAGGCGAAGCAGCGACTCGAGAACGATCCGCCGGAGCCGGAGGAAGCCTCCCGACTGGCGGCCGCCGCTGCGCAGGGCTTCGCCCACGCCGCAAGACTCGCCCCGCTGGCCGACAGCATCCACAGCCGCGATGTGAGTGGAGAAGAGATCCTGCTGCGCCGCGAGTCGTATCTCGCCGAGATTGCGGCGGCCCTGGCCCTGTCTCCTGATTTCGAGGCGGGGATCGATGCCACGTCGCAACTGGTCCTCGCGGCAGCCACGGCGGCAGAGGCCGAGAGATCCCGGCTGGAGCGGGAGTTGGCCGAACGATCGGACCGGGTCTCGGAGCTCGAGGCGCGGCTCGACAGCGTCGAAGCCCGGCTGACAGAGGTCGAGCAGCGTGAGGCGGCCGCGACCGCCGAGCTGGCGAGGCGGGAGGAACGGGAGCGGCGGCTGCGCGAGGTCCGTGCGATCTTCGATGCCGACGAGGCGGAAGTACTGGTGACGGACGACCGGGTCACGGTCCGGCTGTCAGGTCTGTCGTTCCCGTCGGGTTCGGCCGAACTGGGTCCGGACAATGCCCCGCTGCTGACCAAGCTCGAGCGAGTCGTGCGCGACTTCCCGGGCGCCCGGATCACGGTCGAAGGCCATACCGACAACGTGGGCGACGACGAGACGAACCAGGCACTGAGTCGGCGCAGGGCGATCGCCGTGCGGGACTACCTGCTGACGGGCGTCGCGATGAGCGCCGACCGTATTTCCGCGATCGGCTACGGCAAGACCCGACCGATCGCGCCTAACGACACGGCCGAGGGGCGCCGCCGCAACCGCCGAATAGACGTCACGATCGACATCACCGGCTGACCGACCCCGGGGTCGGGAGGATGGAACACACGGCCACGTTTCTCCGTATCGAACAGGCACGAAAGAGACCGGGACCTCCGCACGATCGGCCACGTGCCGTCCCTCCGATCAGCACCCGTTTTCACGTTACCCAGGAAGGAGTCCGAAATGGGCTATCCGTTCGAGCTTCCGGAGCTTGGCTACGACTACGACGCGCTGGAGCCCTACATCGATGCGCAGACGATGGAGATCCACCATTCCAAGCACCACGCGGGCTATACGAAGAAGTTGAACGCCGCGCTCGAAGGCCGCGAAGCGCTGCAGAAATTCTCCGCCGAGCAGTTGCTCTGGCATTTCGACTCCCTCCCGTCGGATGTACAGACGGCGGTCCGCAACAACGGCGGCGGATTCGTAAATCACAAGCTGTTCTGGAACGTGATCGCTCCCGGCGGATCGAGCGGTCCGGAGGGGATGCTGGCCGACCAGCTCGGCGATGCGTTCGGTTCGCTCGATGCCTTCAAGGAGAAGCTGACGGCCGCAGCCGGGTCGCAGTTCGGCTCCGGCTGGGGCTGGCTCGCGGTCAACTCCTTCGGGGCCCTCGAGGTCTTCTCGACCGCGAACCAGGACAGCCCGCTGATGCGCGGCTACGTGCCGGTGATGGGCGTGGACGTCTGGGAGCACGCCTATTACCTGAAGTACCAGAATCGTCGTCCCGACTATCTCGAAGCGTTCTGGAACGTGGTCAACTGGGACAACGTGGCTGACAATCTCGCGCGCGCGATCGGCGGCCCGGCCCCGATGCTCCAGGCGCTCGAGGACTTCGGCAAGGAGATCCGCAAGTGGGCGGACAAGCTCTGATTTCAAACTCGCGTCGGACCGGGGACTCGCATCGCCGGTCCGTCCGCTCGCCTGGAGGCCCGCCACGGCGGGCCTCTCGTGCATCGGCCATTGTTGTCGCCCTGGGCGCCGGCGCGATCCCGGCAGGTGTCGGAACCGCGGCGGCACAGGAAGGCCCCGCGCCCCGGCTCGAACTTCAAGCTAGCGGAGTGGAGGTGCTCCTCCAGGCCGTGAGCCCGGTGAGCGAGGAGGTCGTCTGGGTGAGCGGACACGGCGGCACCTGGCTTCGCACCCTCGACGGCGGCTCGACCTGGGAGAGTGGCGTGGTCCCGGAGGCTGACACGCTGCAGTTCCGCGACGTGCACGCGATCTCGGCCGAAACGGCATGGTTGCTCGCGGCGGGGCCCGGCGAGATGTCGCGCATCTACCGGACCGATGACGGCGGCCGGAACTGGCGTCTGCAGTGGACCAACGATGAGCCCGCCGGATTCTACGATTGCCTCTCGATGTTCGATGACCGGCGAGGCCTCGTCTACGGCGACGCCATCGACGGCGAGCTGCGGATCCTGCGTACCGTCGACGGAGGAGAGAACTGGTCCCGGCTCGCCGGCGAGCGACTTCCCCCTGCCCTGGATGGCGAGGGCGGATTCGCGGCCAGCGGGACGTGCCTGGCGATCGGGGCCCAGAACGTGGCGTGGATCGGTACGGGCAACGCAGAGCGGGCGCGTGTCCTGAGGTCCGCCGATCGAGGCTGGTCGTGGATGGCCTCCGACGCGCCGGTCGTGGGCGGCGAGGCGGCTGGAATCACTTCGGTCACCTTCCGGGACGAGCGATTCGGACTGGTCGTCGGCGGACACCTCGGTCAGCCCGGGGAGCACACCGCGAACGTCGCACTGACTGCGGACGGCGGCGTCACCTGGACCGCGGGCGGCAGTCTTCGCATGGCAGGCGCCGCCTATGGCGCGGCCTGGGTACCGGGATCGAATCCGCCTGTCGCCGTAGCCGTCGGCCCCGGCGGCGCCGACCTGACCTCGGACGGAGGCATCAACTGGACCGGCATCGATGATCGGAACTGGTGGGGACTCGGATTCGCCTCCGAGGACGCCGGCTGGCTGGTGGGCCCGGAAGGCAGGATCGCGAAGATCACCTTTCGCTGACCACGCGAAACTCTCCCGACTCGCTTCTCGTAAGGTGAGCCAACGATTCGGACGTCGAGGATGTCCAATCGAAGTGAGAGGGGTGGGACCCGCACCTTCGCGGACCCGGACGAGGTTGGGAGGAGAGGACGATGATCGGGCGGTTGGAGATCCGGGAAGTACTCGGGATGCTGGGGACGCTGGCGGCTCTATCGGTCGCGAGCAGTGCGGTGCAGTCGGTCGAGATCGACACCGCGAAGGTGCGGGACACGCCTGCGATCGAACGGGTCGCCCCGACGGTCGAGCCTCCGGTTCTGCCGGGGATC
>JAMJQL010000175.1 GCA_023554245.1 Gemmatimonadota bacterium | reverse complement strand
AGCACCCATACGTCGTCTCCCACCGCCACGACCGATTGAACGGCGACGAACCGGCTGGTGAAATCACCCTCTCCCGGTTCCCAGCTGTTCCAGGCGGAGTCGGGAAACGGGAGCACGCGGCCGTCGCTGCCCAGGTATCCGACCGAGATCGGCACATCCTCCGACCAGCGCGGGAAGTTGACGTAAATGCGGCCGCTGGAGGCGACGCCGATCCCGGTCCACTGGTGCGGCGAGGTGGCGACCAGTTCGATCCGGTCCTGCGACACAGACTGAGCGTTCAGACCGGCCGTGGGCTCGACCTTCTCCGTTGTCGCGGTCTCTTCCTGTGCAGAATCGCAGGCTGAAGCAAACAGAAGCGGACAACAGGAAACCAGGAGTACGGCGAGAGATCGGCGTTGATGCATGAGCTGGCTTCCTTTCAGCGGGTGATTGCGCTTGCGTTCAAACTCACACGGTGAGGGTGCCGAGAGGAAGAGGCCGGCTGCCCCAGACGCAGGCCTGCGCCAGGCGCACTCGCAGGGACAGCCCGCTTGCAGACCTCCGTGACCGGGGCCAGAATCATTCAGGAGGTTTGCCATGGTCGTCGATACGCAGGATCCCGTCCGCACCTTCGTCCTGGTTCCCGAACGGAGCCTGGGCCACGCCATCGCCGACAAGCTCAGGGAAGATCCGTCGATCCGCGTCATCGGCGTCTCCACGAACCCGGACCGGGATGCGTACTGGATCTACGACGCCGACCCCGATCTGATCATCGCCGATTTCCAGGCTGGCGGGCTCGAATTCCTGTTCACGGAGCGGCTCCCGCCCGGCGATCACCGGGTCGTGTTCTTTGCGCCCCGTTCCGAGGCGGGCTGCGATGCCTGCTACGAGGCCCTGGTCCACGGCGCGGAAGGCATCATGTGCCGGCCGCTCTCCGCGGAGGAGGTCGCGCAGAATGACGCGCTGATCGCTTCCGTCCGGGAGGGCACTCCGATGCGACCCGCCGATTGCCCGGCCGTGAAGCGCCTTAAAGAAGAAGAGTCGAACTAGACCGCACAGCCGCGCCCGTGCGGCAAACTCCAGCGAGGAAAACGGAATCCATGGACCTGCAGGGAGCCAAGGCGCTCGTTACCGGTGGAAGCGAAGGCATCGGCAAGGCGATCGCGGTCGCGTTGAAGCGCGAAGGGGCCGACGTCGTCATCACCGGCCGTCGGGCGGACGTTCTCGAGGCCGCGGCCGAGGAGATCGGCGTGGGCTGGAGCGTCGGTGACGTCGGCGATGAAGACGACGCGATCCGAACCGTTCGCGAATTCGTCGAGCAGCATGGCCGGCTCGACATCCTGGTCAACAACGCCGGCTTCGGACGATTCGCCCCGCTCGTCGAGATGGAACTGTCCGACATGGAGGAGGTTTACCGGACGAACGTGTTCGGCGCCTTCCTCATGGCTCGCGAGGCGGCGAAGGTCTTCATCCGCCAGGGATCCGGTAACCTCATCAACATCTCCTCCACCTCCGGACTCAAGGGCGGACGCGGCAGCACGGCCTACTCGTCTTCGAAGTTCGCCCTGCGGGGGATGACCGAATGCTGGCGCGACGAGCTTCGCAGGCACGACGTGCGGGTGATGCTGATCAACCCCAGCGAGGTCCTCACCGACTTCGGCTCCAAGGCGGGATTTCAACAGGAGCAGTCGCCGAAGAAGCTGAGGGGCCGGGAGATCGCCGACGCGATCGTCGGCGCGCTGAAGATCGACGATCGGGGCTTCATTCCCGAATTCTCGGTGTTCGCGACGAATCCGTTCTAGGCCGGCACCCGCTACGGGGGCGATTCGTAGCAGGGGCTTTCAGCTGAAAAGGGGTCGTCGAGGGTCAGGGTCGAGCTTACCGCACCGGCCCCAGGTATTCGTCCAGCCAGCCCAGCGTCTCGCCGACTACCTGGTCCCTCGCGTAGGACAGGACGCCGTGGTTGGCGTCGATGATGACCAGTTTTCGCTGCTCCTCCGGCGTGCCGAGGCTGTCGAAGAAGGGTTTTCCAGAGGTCTCGAGCGGATAGAAGGAATCGAACCGCGCGTTGATCATGATCGTGGGCACCGTCACGCGCGGCAGGAAGTGAAACGGGTCGGCCATCGGCTGCGTGTCCTGCATCAGCAGCCCTCCGACGATGATCACCGCGACGCTGATCCGGTCCTCGAGGGCCACCATCATCGGCGCCACCGCGCCACCCCAGCTGATACCGAGATAGGCGAGGCGATCGATGTCGAATTCCTCCCGCGTCTCGAGGTAGTCGATCGAGCGGCGGAGGTCCTTCGTCCACGCGATGACGTGGTCCCGCCAGCGGTTGCTTTCGTCCTGGATGTCCGAACGGAGGTCCGTCCCGCGCTCGAACGTCCCCTTGTACACCGGGAACACGACCGCCCGTCCACCGCGCAGCAGGAATTCCAGGTGGTCGATCGACAGCTCGTCGTAAGAGCGACGATAGATCACGCCCGAACCCGGGAAGTAGACGATCGTCTGGTGTGGTGCTTCGAATCCGCGCGGCAGATATACGAACGTCGTCAGTCGTTCTCCCCCGTAGCCGGCGTCCAGTTCGATTCGCTCGCGGATCCACACATCGGTGGTGTCGGCGCTCACGAGGCGGGCATTGAGCGGAACGTCGTCGTAGGCGTACGCCTGGCGGAATACCTCGAACACTTCGTCGGACACCGGCTGCTCCACGCGGTAATCGCGGAACGCCAGGGGAAGCTCAGCACTCGCCGCTGCCACGTTCGTGGTGTCCGTGTAGCTGACCAGGCGGATTCCGTTCAGCGGCGAGCGATCGAATGCCGGCGCCGTGACGGCATCGTTGAACGAATACTCGAGATCCGCCCACCCACCACCTAGGATGAAGCGACTCTCGCCCGACGCGTTGCGAGTCCACTCCCGGACGTTGCCGGCCAGGTCGTATACCCCGTCCAGACTCACACCCTGGAACTCTCCCACCGGCGCCGGCCCGTTGCCGTAGTTGCTGAGCGGCACCACGTGATTGCTGCTGAACGGGTCCGCGGCGGCGTACCAGTGGTATACGGTCGGGAGCGACATTCCCGCGAAGCACGCGTAAGCTGCCGCCTCGTACCAGCTGACGCCTCCCACCGGGAAGTCCTCGGTCCCGGCCGGGTATGTGCCGGCATCCCATGTGGCCGGGCCCGGCCGGCCGGTCGCGTCGGTAAAGCGATCCGTCGCAACCTCGAACGTCAGCGTGTCGCCCCCCTCGACGAAGGGGAATCTCCAGCAGTCCGGGTCGTCGTATCCGCCGGCCTCCACGAAGCTCGCATACTCGCGATTGGTGACCTCGTACCGGTCGATCAGGAACTCGCCCAGTTCGATGTTCGGGGCCTGTTCGAGGCCCGGCACGAACAGCCCGTACGCATCGCTGCCCGCAGAGGCGTGGACGGGAATCATGCCCGGCGGCAGCGATTCTTCGCGGCGCAGTTGGACCGGGCCCAGGTCTGCGAACCAGCCGGACGGCATAGCGAGCTCGCTTGTGCGATATCCATCCAGCTCGATCCGGACACGCGATTGGCCGAGCGGGAATCGATCGACCTCGACCGGCGCGGTTCCGAGCACCTCCCATTCCGCATCGGCCGGGGCGTAGTCCCGCCTGGAGACCGTCGCTCCCGGAGGCTCCGTCTCGAACGTGACCGGACGGGAGACCTTCGCCCAGAGCTCCCCGCGTAGTGAGTCGTCCCGAATCCGCGCGTCGAGCGCGGCCACCTGCTGGTAGGCCTGCGGGAACTCCGAAGCCGATACCAGCCGCTCGATTTCTTCGACCTCGGCCAGCACCTCACCCTCCGACGGCTCCTCCTGTCCGAGTAGAAGCCACCCGGTCACGGCGATGCCCCACACAGCCATCGCACCGACCGCGCCGAGGCCGACGTTGCGCCACGTCAGCAACCGGCGGTCGAGACCGTCCGCTGGAGCCGGGCCGGTGCCTTCAGCCGGGCTTCGGGACTGGAAGTAGGCCGTCGCGGCCGTGATGGGCAGCCCGATCAGGAGAAGGGTGAGCGTGAGGGTGAAGGTCCACGACGGCAGGCTGATGTTCTGCCCGAGCACATCCACGACCTGGAGGCAGATCCAGGATCCGGCCACGTACAGGCCCACGATCCCCCAGAATGACCTCCGACCCTCGCGATCGCTCATCGAACCTCCGTTGGGTGCTCGAACCGGGTACACGGAACGAGACAACCTCGGTCGCCCGCGGACCGCAGGTCAACGTTGTCGGGGGTCCGTCCCGTACCGTCAGTTGTCGCTAGGCCCGCTCCACCCGCACTGCGCAGACCTTGGTCTCCGGGATCTTCGCTACCGGATCCCAGGCCGCGTTGGTCAGCACGTTGGTCGGGGATTCGTGGAAGTGGAAGGTCATGCTGATCGTGCCCGGCGGTGACGCCTCCGTCACCAGGGCGTGCGCCTCTACCTCGCCGCGCCTGGAAGTCACCCGGACACGGTCTCCGCTGGCGATCTGGAGCTCCACTGCATCGCGTGGGTGGATCTCCACCAGTTCCTCGGAACGGAGCGTCTCGAGTCCCGGCACCCGGCGGGTCATCGTCGCCGTGTGATAGTGGTAGAGGCTCCGCTCGGTCGTGAGCACGAGCGGGTACT
>JAMJQL010000026.1 GCA_023554245.1 Gemmatimonadota bacterium | reverse complement strand
TCAGACGGCCCGGTGCTCGGTCCGCTCGATGATCTCCTCCTGCAGCGCCGGCGACAGGTCGCAGAAGTAGTCGCTGTATCCGGCCACGCGCACGATCAGGTCCCGCCACTGCTCGGGCTCGGCCCGGGCTGCGCGGAGCGTCTCGGCCTCCACCACGTTGAACTGGATGTGGTGACCCCCGAGCCGGAAGTAGCCCCGCACCAGCTGTGAGATGTCTTCGATGCCCTCGTCCCCCTCGAGCAGTGCAGGGGTCAGCTTCATGTTGAGCAGCGTTCCGCCTGTCATCCGGTGATCCATCTTCGCCGCCGATCGCAGCATCGCGGTCGGGCCGAGTCGGTCAGTTCCCTGGACGGCCGAGATCCCCTCCGAGAGGGGGCGCCCGGCACGTCGGCCATCGGGCGTCGCGCCCGTCACGGAGCCGAAGTAGACGTGGCAGGTGGTGGGAAGCATCTGCACCCGATATCGACCGTCCGTCTCTGAGGGCCGGCCATCCACGAGGCGCACCGCGCTCTCAAAGACCCGGGCCATCAGATCGTCCGCCCGGTCGTCGTCGTTCCCCCACCGGGGCACCCGGTTCACGAGACGCTGCCGCAGCGATTCCGCGCCCTCGAAGTCCCGGTCGAGCGAACGGACCAGGTCCACCAGCCCGATTCGGCCCTCTTCGTGCACCAGCTGTCGGATCGCCGAGAGCGAGTCGGTGATCGTCCCGATCCCCACCATCTGCACGTACCGGTTGTGATAGCGCGCACCTCCGGCGTTGTAGTCCCGGGCGTTCCGCACGCAGTCATCCACCAGCAGCGAGAGGAATGGTGCGGGCATCGACTCCGCATACATGCGCTCGATGATCGCGTTGCCGGCGAGCTTCACCTCGAGCACCTCGGCCAGGCCGAGCTCGAAGGCACCGTACAGCGACTCGAAATCCTCGCCGGCGCCGGGATCGACTCCGCCGGCGGTCAGCAGCCGCTCACCGGTTCGCGGGTCCACGCCATCGTGCAGGACGAGCTCGAGAACCTTGGGTAGATTGAAATAGCCGGTGAGGACGCAGGACTCCTTGCCGAACGCGCTCGTCTCGACGCAGCCGCTGCACCCCCCGGCGCGAGCATCCTCAATGGACTTGCCCACCCGCAGTTGTTCCGCGACGACCATGTCCGCGTTGAACAGGGATGGAAATCCGTATCCGCGGCGGATCACCTGCAGCGCACGGGCCAGCACGGCGTCGGGCGTCACCGAGGCGAGCTGGAGATTCGTGCTCGGTTGCAGGAGGTGCATCTCTTCGATCACGTCCAGCAGCAGCCAGGTCATCTCGCTGGATCCGTCCGTACCGTCGGGCAGTACGCCGCCGAGGCTGATATTGGCGAAGTCGGTGTAGGTGCCGCTCTCGGCGGCCGTCACACCGACCTTCGGCGGAGCGGGGTGGTTGTTGAACTTCACGAACAGCGCCTCGACCAGCTCGCGGGCCGACTCGCGGGTCAGGCTGCCATCCGAGATCCCGCTCCGGTAGAACGGAGCGAGATGCTGGTCCAGGTGGCCCGGACTGAAGGCGTCCCACCCGTTCAGCTCGGTCACCACGCCGAGGTGACAGAACCAGTAGGCCTGAATCGCCTCCTGCAGATCGCGAGGGGGCTCGGCCGGCACCCGCCGACAGACCGCGGCGATCCGTTCGAGCTCGGCTCGACGCTCAGCATTCGTCTCTACGGCCGCCCGCTCTTCCGCCAGCTCCGCGTGACGCTCGGCGAATCGGATCATCGCGTCGCATGCGATCTCCATAGCCCGCAGCGCATCCCGCTTCGATTCGAATTCGGGGTCCGATCCATCGAGTCGCGCGAGCTCGACCGCAATCTCCCCCTTCAGCTGCCGCATTCCCCGGCGGTAGATCTTCCCGTCGAGCACCGCGTGACCCGGTGCCCGCTGCTCCATGAACTCCGTGAACAGCCCCGCCTCATACAGACGGTGCCAGCTGGCGGGAAGCGCCGAGAAGAGCCTGTCGCGGAGTGAACGGTGATTCCAGAACGGTATCACCACCTCCTCGTAGTCTTCGAAGCAGCTGTCGGGAACCCGGTAGGGTGTCTTCTCGCGTGAATCCAGGATCCGCAGATCCTCGAGAGTGTGACAGGTCAGCTCCGGAAAGGTCGGCACCGCCTTCGGCTTCGGACCTCGCTCCCCCACGATGAGCTCTTCATCACCGAGCCAGATCGACTGGTGCTCGCACAGGTGCGCGAAGCAGAGGGCTCGAAGCACGGGCGTCGGATGGCGTCCTTCGTGCTCCCGGTAGAAGTCCGTAAGGAGCATCGCCCGCTCGCTCGAAATCGAAGGCTCGGCCGCCAGGCTCGCCTCGCGCAGTCGCCTCGTTCTCTCGGTCATCTCCCATCACTCCCGGCAGCTCAGCCGCCGATCCGGGTTTGCAGTCCTGCCCGCTCGAAGCTCGCCTTCGCCGCCTCGACCGTCTCGAGCCCCGGCGGATCCGGGTCGGCGTCGAGGAGTGGAAGTCCGAAGCGCTCCCGACGGTCCCTGCCGAGCCGGTGATATGGAAGAACCTGAACGCGCTCCACGGCCGGCAGCCGGGACGCGAACTCGGCCATCCGCTCGAGCTCCGCAGAGTCATCGTTGAATCCGGGAACCAGCGGCACGCGGAGCCAGATCGGCACCCGGCCCCGTGCGAGCCTGAGCAGGTTGTCGAGAATCGGTTCGCTCCGGCTCCCGGTCGCCTCCAGGTGCCGGTCGGAATCGACGCACTTGAGGTCGAACAGGAAGAGGTCGGTGAGATCGGCCGCTGCCTCCAGGACGCCGGGGTCTACGCGTCCGCAGGTGTCGATGGCCGTGTGCAGCCCCTCGTCCCTGCAGGCGGCGAGGCCGGCGAGCGCGAATGCCGCCTGCTGCAGCGGTTCCCCGCCCGAGAAGGTCACGCCGCCCCCGGATTCCTCGTAGAACACCCGGTCCCGGGAGACGGCCTCGATCAGTTCCGGAACACCCATTTCTCGGCCCGCAATCTCGCGGGCCCCGGTCGGGCAGGCTTCGATACAGGCTCCGCACGCCTCGCACTCCTTTACGCCTGGCGCGAGACCACGCCCGTCTCCGGCCGGAAACGCTGCGCCCCGGGGGCAGACCGCCACACAGGCGCCGCAGCCGATGCAGCGAGCCGGGTGCGTGAGGAGCTCCGGCGCGGAGCGCATTCCTTCGGGGTTGTGGCACCACCGGCAGGCCAGCGGACAGCCCTTGAAGAAGACGGTCGTCCGGATTCCCGGACCATCCTGCGTCGAGAATCGCTGCAGGTTGAAGATCCGCCCGCGGGTCATTCCAGCGCTCCGCCGGGCTCGTCCAGGTGATAGTACCGGAGCAGGAAGGGCATCTGGATCGCGAAGGACCAGTGGACGTCACGAAGGAAGTCCGCCGCCGCCCGAAGGTCCTGCTCCTGGATCAGTGCGATGAGCGCTGCATGCTCTTCGATCGAGCGACGCTCCCATTCCGGCACGAATGCGCGCTCTCTGGGAAAGTCGTACAGCCTCTGCCGGCACACTCGGACCGTGCGCTTCAATTCCTCGTTGTCCGACCGGGACAGAAACACGCCGTGGAAATCCAGGTTCAGGGCGTAGTACGCGTCGAAGTCAGCCGTATCGAGGGCTGCCGACATCGCCCTGTTCAGTCGCTCGAGCGTCTCGATCTCGCGGCTGGCGAGTGCGTCGCCCGAAGAAAGCAGCGCCGCGCCCTCGAGCGCTCCGATGATCTCGTAGAGGTGACGGATATCGTCCAGGGTGAGCGTCCGCACCCGCACGCCCCGGCGCGGGAGCACCTCGACGAATCCCTCGAGATCGAGCTGCAGGAGCGCGTCACGGAGCGGCGTGCGACTGATGCCGAGGTCGGCACTGATCCGATTCTGATCCAGGAAGGTCCCCGGTTCCAGGGCTCCGGCCTCGATCGATCCGCGCAGGTGTTCGTACACCTGTTCGCGAAGCGACATCAACTGAATCACGCCCGGTCCCGTCATCATCGACACTCCGAGGTCCGGCTCGACGCGGGGTCATCGCGAACCCCGCGCGATCGTTCCGGTTACTGATATCTAATATATCAGCAATGCCTGCCCACGACGAGAGCCCGTTCGGCTTCTTCCCCGGACGAGTCGGCGTGCCTACTATCGGGCGCCATGTATCAACTCGCGATCGCATTCGCTCTCGGATTCGTCAGCTTCGTGGCGACCTCTCTCGACAATCTTCTCCTGCTCATCGGTTTTCTCGGGAATCCCGCCTGGACGCGCCGGGCCGTATCGCAGGCCTACGTCGCCGCCATCGGTATCGTGGTGCTCGTTGCACTCCTTCTCTCCGAGCTGGCCCGATACGGACCGTTCGAGGGACGTGGACTCGTCCTTCTCGGATTTCTCCCCATCGGGTTGGGGCTGTATCTCGGGCTTCAACTCGTGATTCCCGGCATGCGAAGCCGACGCGACCGTCAGAAGGACGCCTTGAGCCGGACGATGGAGCTGCGGCGAGGTCGCGCGGCCGTAGCCTCGGTCACGCTGGCCGCCAGCGGCGACAGTCTCGCGGCCTACACGGCGCTGTTTGCCGATACGGCGCACGGGCTCCTGCTCGCGGCCATCGCGGGGATCCTCCTTGGCGCTGTGGTATGGACGGCGGTGGCGGGAGAGCTGATGCGAAGGGACCAGGTCAGGCACCGTATCGAGAGGCTTGCGCCGGTTCTGCTGCCGCTGGTTCTGATCGGTCTCGGTCTCTACATCCTCGGTGACACGCCCACCGACATCACTCCGCCGGCTCGCTGATGTCTTCGCTCAGCCCTCCCACGAGCGCCTGAAAGCGAGGCTGATCCCGAAGAGCCTCGAGGTCCGGATCCTGGCTGATCCACTCGCGATTTCCGAATCCCGCGGCGATCGCCTCTTCGAGACACTCTATCGCCCGCTCCGGCTCTTCCTGAAGGGCGAAGAGACATGCGACGTTGTAGCGCACTCCGGCATCCGCCGGGTCGATCATCAGGGCTCGCTCGGCCCACTCCTTCCCTTCCTGGAGTCGGCCGAGCCGGCAGAGCGAAACGGCGCGCATCGTCGCCGCCCGCGGGTCGTCGGGATTCAGGTCCATGTGCCGCTCCGCCACTTCCAGCGCGGTGCGATAATGGCGAGTCGCCGCTTCGCTGCGGCCGAGTGCCTCGCGTGCCTGGGCCCCGAAGAACGCGGCCTGGTAGTCTTCCCGCGCGGCCAGCGCCTCGTCGAACAGCTGCGCCGCTTCCTCGTGTCTCCCCTGCTGAAATCGAATCCGACCGAGAAAATAGCGGGACTCGAACTGCAGCGGATCCAGACGCATCGCGCGACCGAAGCTCTCCTCCGCCGCGTCGAACTCACCCAGCTGAAACTGCACGAAGCCTCGGGCCGCGTGAGCGTCCGAGGATTCCGGCGCCAGTTCCAGAGCTCGCTGGCTCTGCTCGTCCGCCTCCTCGAGCACGCCTTCCACGGTCGGATAGTACATTCGCAGCAAGGCGCCCGAATAGGCGGCGCCGACCCTCGCTTCCGCATAGTTCGGATCGATTTCGATCGCCTTACGGAACATCTCGAGAGCGAACTCGAGACTCGCCTTGCGGGTGCGGCGGAAGAACTGGCGGCCGCGCAGGACGTAGTCGTAGGCACGAACGTCCGATGGCTGGTTTCGCGCCCGGCTCTCGGTCGACTCCTCCTGCTCGAGGAGGACGCGAAGCGCGCGGGTGACACTTCCCGCGATCTCATCCTCGATCGCGAAGATATCTTCCATGGACCTGTCGAATCGGCCGGACCAGAGCTGGAATCCGCTGTCCACGTCCACCAGTCGGGTGGTGACCCGAAGGCGGTCTCCCGCACGTTGAACGCTTCCCTCGAGTACCGACCGCGCCCCCAGCGCGCGGCCGATCTCGCGCACGTCGCCGGGCTTCCCCTTCCACGCGAACACGGAGGTCCGGGAAACCACTTTCAGCCCGGTGACCCGGGCGAGGGCGTTGATGATCTCTTCGCTGAGTCCGTCGCTCAGGTACTCGTTGTCGGCGCTGTCGCTCAGATTGGCGAACGGCAGCACCGCCACGGAGTTCTCGCCCGGTGCGGCCTTCGACCCGCCAGTGTCGGCCGGGCTCATATCGATTGACCGCTCGGGACCCTCGGGGTCGCCCTCGACCGCACCCAGCCGCCAGGCGAAGACGATAACCAGCGGCAGTCCGAAGAGAACCAGTGCGATCAGGATGTCGGTCACGCGACCGCTCAACTCGAAGCGGCCGACCGCCCAGTCGGTGAATTCCAGCAGCGCCCAGCCGGCCGCCAGGTAGACCCCGGCGACCTGCGGGACGCGTCGGTGAAGCAGTTCCTGGAAGCTCATTCCGCTCCGGCGTTCAGCTCCTGCAGGATCCTGTCGGCACCGTAGACCTTCTCCAGTGCCTCCCGGATCGCCCGCACATCGACCATCACGTTCCGGCCCCGCGCCGGCAGGTAGATGAAGTCACGGGACAGCCCGTCGATATTCCGGTCGAAGTTCAGCCCCACCAGCTCGAGAGCAGGCGTCACCGCCGGAGATCCGGAGTTCCCGCCATACGTATCGGACGTCGAGACGAAGTTCAGCGGTGTCGCCAGATCGAGTCCGGCGGGTGGCATTCGCCACCGCAGGGGCAGCTCCCACTCGGCGCCCAGCCCCTCGCCCCGTCCGTGGGCGACGTATCGGTCGTAGAGACCGTAGAAGGTGGTATACGGCGGTGCCACCGTCCCGTTGTATTCGTAGCTCTTCACGACCCCGTCCGTGATCCGGGGCGAGAACGTTCCGTCGGGCGGGACGTCCCGTCCGTACACGGCGAAGCGCGCGCGACCGAGATCGGATTCGAGCCTGGATTCCTCCGGACCGAGCCGGTTCATGGTGTCGAGATAATCCCGGTACGCCGGGCGCAGCTCGCGGGCGAGCACGATTCCGGGGTCGTTCGGGTCCAGCGTCCCGGCCTCCATGGCTGCCTGAGTCGCCTCCGCCGACGCGAACACGGAGTTCGCCAGCAGGTAGTCGGCCGCCTGCTCGGGCGTGCGACCTCCGAGCGCCGTGGTCACGATCGGATCGTCCGCGTCCAGGTACCGCTGGACGTCCTCGAAGCGAGCCACGAGGAGCATTCGCTCGAGAGCGGGATTCGAGTCCGTGATCCGGGACATCTCCTCGGCCATCAGCGCCAGGGAGTCGGCCGGTTGTCCCTCCTCCTTCGCCTCCAGCCAGCCGAGTCCGAGACGGACGCGTCGTTGGAGAGCAGATGAGAATCCGCGGTTGTTCATCTGCATGAAGGCCGCGTGCCGGGCTGCCATGGGCCGACGCTCCGCCTGGATCGCAGCCAGGCGCTCGAACACGTCACCGTAGGCGGCGGACAGCTCCGGGTCTGCCGCGATGGCCTCCTGCAACTGGCGCTCCGCGTCTGCCTTGCGTGCCATGATCACCGGGTCGTTGAGCGCCGCCAGCCGGCCGCCGGATGCCTTCATCGAGTTCGAGAGGCCGAACATCGCGTTGCGCAGCTGGCCCGCCAGGTCCGGTGGAGCGTTCGCGCGCAGATCTCCGAGGATCTCGTGCCGACTCTCGAGCCAGCTCACCAGGGCCGGGACAGAGACGTCGCGCTGGTATTCCAGCTGCGCGATGCTCTTCAGCCGGTTGGTCGAGCCCGGATTGCCGATCACGAAGACGACGTCGCCCTCTTCCACTCCGTCCAGGCTCCACCCGAACCAGTGCGAGGGGCGATAGGGGGTTCCGTCCTGTCCGTAGATCCGAAGGAAGGCGAAGTCGAGCGCGTACCTGGGGTAGGTGAAGTTGTCGGGATCTCCGCCGAAGAATCCCATTTGAAGCTCCGCGGCCACCACCATCCGCACATCGGTGAAACGGTTGAACACGTAGGCCGAGTAGCGCCCGCCGTTGTAGAGCGGAATCATCTGCACCCAGACGGAGTCGCCGGTGATCCGGGTCCCGTACTTCTCGAGCAGGGTCTGTTCGAGCCGTTCCAGCACTCCGCCGCGCAGCCGCTCCCGCTCTTCCTCGCTGGCAGCCGCGTCCGTCGCCGCGAATACCTGATCGGTCACATCCTCGACGGCCAGCAGCTGGTCGGCATAGTAGCCCGGAATCGGGCGCTCATCCTCCAGCGTGGCGGCGACGAACCCGCTGTCCAGCAGCGCCTCCCCCTCCTGCGTGATCCGGCTGACCACGCCGCGTACGCAGTGGTGGTTGGTCGCCACGAGACCATCGGGAGATACGAACGATGCCGAGCAGCCGGGAATCCGGAGCACCGACAGTCGCGCGCGCTGGAACCACTCCTCGTCGGCCTCGAATCCGTAGGTCTCGGAAAAATACTCGGAGGGCGGGTACTCGAACGTCCACATCTTGCCGTAGTCGAATCGGCCCGCCTGGACCGTGTCGAGATCCACGCCGCCCACCTGGGCATTACCCAACTGGGGCAGCACCACCGCGAACAGGGCGAACGCAGTGATCGCGGCCAGCGGTTTCGGGCGTACAGGATTTCTGATTCTGCGGGGGACCAGCATCGAACGCCTCCGTGCGGTGCGAGAGGTTTCATTCCGAATCGAAAAGCGGGCAGGCGATCCACCGGCCCGCCCTCGCCAAGATGCGCCACGAACCGGGCATCGCAATGGCGAGTCGATTCGCGGCTCCGATCTGTCTCCCGATGAACACCCCGGGTGAGGCAGACGCTTCAGGCAGGCGGTTCCCGAATCACGGCAACGCGGGTAGACTATGGCCCATGTCGAATTCCGATGCAGCGAGGAACAGGGTACTCGTGGAGCTGCTTCCCGATCATCCCGATCACGGCCGGGCGGCTTCGGCCTCCGACGCGGGCCTCGTACCGGCGAGGAATGGAGACGCAGGCATCGACCTGATCGCCTGCGAGGACGTCGCCCTGCCCCCCGGGGGCCGCGTGGCAGTCTCCGCGGGCCTGCGCATCGCACTTCCGCCGGGCGTGGAGGGGCAGGTGCGGCCGCGTTCGGGGCAGGCGTTGCGGCAGGGGCTCGGCTGCCTGAACGCACCCGGTACGATCGATCCGGGTTACAGGGGCCCGGTGAAGGTGATTTTGCACAATGCCGCGGCGGCGCTCACATCGGCCGAGGTCGATGGTCCGTCCGCTGGGCTGGCCGAACGGATCGCCCGTGGACTGGCAGAGCGAACGATTCACATCCGGCGTGGCGACCGGATCGCGCAGCTCGTGTTCGCCCGATTCGAGCGACCGGTGATCGAACTCGTCGATCACCTCCCGGAAGACACCGAACGCGGCGCCGGGGGCTTCGGCTCTACCGGCGTCGCCCTCGAGAGGTAGTCCATGGAGTCTCAGCCACTGTTCAACGATTTGTTCGGCGTCATGGCCGTGATCTGCATGGTCCCGGTTTTCTTCCTCTGGCTCGAGCGGACCACGAAGTGGAAGGTCTTCGACTTCCTGCCCGCGATCATCTGGATCTTCCTGACGCCGATATTCCTGTCCAACCTCAACATCATCCCCCGGGAGAGCCCGATCTACGACACCTTCCGGTCCTTCGCAGTGCCCCTGTTCATCGTGCTCATGCTGCTGGACATCAACATCCGGCAGTCGATGAAGGTCGCCTGGCGGGGAGCCATCGTGCTGACGATCGGCGCCGTCGGTATCGTGATCGGCTGCGTGGCGGCATACGCGGCATTCTCGGCCGGCGTCCCGGATAACGCCTGGTCGGGCTTCGGTGCCCTGGCGGGGAGCTGGATCGGTGGCACCGGGAATCTCGCCGCCGTCGCCGAGAGCCTCGACACGCCGAGCGAACTGGTGGGGATCGTGGTGATCGTCGACAACATCGTCTATCTCGTCTACTTCCCGCTCATCCTCACCTGTAAGCGCTGGGCGGAACCGTTCAATCGGTTCACGGGCGTCCGGCAGGAAGAGATCGATCACTTCATCGCAGTGACGAACGAAGTGGAAAAGAAGACTCACGAGGTGCACTTCAGCGACGTCCTCACCCTCGTCGGCTGGGGATTCGTCACGATCGTCGCGGCGCGCTGGGTGGCGGGCATGGTTCCCGAGTTCCCACCGGTCCTCACGACCAGCACCTGGACGATTCTCCTGGTCACCACGTTCGGGGTTCTACTTTCCGCGACGCCGCTGAAGGACGTGCCGGGGACCGAGCCCCTGTCGATGAGCTTCGTCTACCTGTACATGACCATGATCGGAGCCTCTGCCGATCTCAGGCAGCTCGGTGAGGCGCACTGGTTCCTGGTCGCCGGCTTCGTGGCTATCGCCATTCACCTCGTGTTCGTCGTGTTCGGGGCGAAGCTGTTGCGGCTCGACGTCAGTATGGCCGCGGTGTCCAGCGTCTCGTGCGTGGGCGGCGCAGCCTCGGCTCCCGTAGCCGCCGGCTACCACCGGGAGGAGCTCGTACCCGTCTCGATCATGCTGGCGCTGATCGGATACGCGCTCGGTAACTACCTGGGTGTGGCGACGGCGTACCTGTGTAACCTGATCGCCTGAGCCTGGCGGCGACCGTCGCCGGGGCTCAGCTCAGGATCGTGGCCAGACTCCGGGCGTGAACGCGGGGAATCTCGTGCCGCACCCTGCCGGAGCGGACGAAACCCCGGCCTATCGGCATTCCATCGAGTCGGAGGGCCACGTATCCGTCCGTCACACCCTCGACCTCCACCGCGACTCCCGACAGGAGCCTTCGCCAGCTCTCGAGGGACAGATCCACCCCGCGTCCGGTCACTGATTCACCCAGCCATCGCAGCAGATCGTTGGATGGACGCGGCAGCCCACCACTGTCGAAGCTGAAGGCGCGCAGCCCCACGGCCACGGAGTCCCAGGCGCCCCGTCCGGCCCACGCGTCGAACGGCCATTCGCCGCAGCCGTGGGCCCACATGCGGTCGTTCCGGAGCATCCACCCTACGCCGTCGAGGGCCGACGGCTCGACGCACCAGACCTCCTTCAGAATCTGCCGAATCGAGTCGAGTTTGAGTTCGGCTTCCGAATCGAGCTGGTCGCCGGCTCCATCGGGAGCGTCAGCCCGCGGGATCGGAGTCCAGCCCGCATCGTGAGACGATGCGGAAGTCACCGCACCATCGTCTATCGTCCCTCTGCGCCTGAGCAGCGCCAGAAACAGACCCCCGGAGTCGAGCTGGTGGGGGTAGATCCGGGCCGTGTCTACCAGCCTCTCATCGAATCGCCTGCCCTCGAATTCCGTCAGGCCCGGCGAAGACGGAGCCGGCAGATGCAGGGGGATCACATCCACGGGCATGTCCGCGAGGACGGCATCCACGATCGCCTCGTTCTCTTCGGGCGCGAAAGTGCAGGTCGAATACAGAATCGCGCCGCCGGGCCGGGTCAGCTCGATCGCCCGGCGAAGCAGTCCCTCCTGCAGCGCCGTGACGTAGCTCTCGTACCCTTCGCTTCTCGGCCGTACGCGACCACGCCCCTCTCGGACGGTACCTTCTGCGGAACAGGGAGCATCGACGAGGACACGGTCGAACCCTGCCCCTCCCGGCAATTCCCGCCCATCGGCGGTCACCATCAGGACGTTGGTGTGCCCGGTCCGATAGACGTTCCCGGCAAGGGCCCGCATCCGTCCCACGTTCGAGTCCACGGCGACGAGCGGTCCCCGGTCCTCCATCAGGTCGGCCAGGTGCGTCGTCTTCCCGCCGGGCGCAGCGCACATGTCGAGCACCCGCTCGCCAGGCTTCGGCGCAAGTGCGGGCGCGGCGAGTCCCGTCGAGGCCCGTTGAACGTAGAAGAGTCCGAGCCAGTGCTCGAGCGTCAGGGCGATCGGCTTCGGCGCGCTCTGGACCCGTAAGAACCCGGCCTGGTCCGGGATCGGGCGCAGGACGAATCCCTGCCGTGCCATTCGCTCGACCAGCGCGTCGGGTTCGATTCTCCCCGACCTCACCCGGATCGTCACCGGCTCGGGCCGGGAGGCGTACTCGAGGAACTTCCCGAATTCGGGGATGACTCCGCGATATCTCTCGAATGACATCCGGGACTAGTGCCTGCCCGGGCCAACGCACGCAACCCGGGTTGCGTCCGGGCTGCCCGCGCCGGATCGTCCTGGCATGACCGACAACGAGATTCGAACTCCCCGCACACCCGCCGAGGCGTTTCCGCTGCTTAAGGACGCCGTGCTGCCGATCGTGGAAAAGAACCCGGAAGCGCGAGCTGCATTCGAGGCGATGCGTGAGCGTGGTCTGTCGGAGGACGAGGCGCGCGAGGAGATCGCGCGCGTCCTGATCGCGGTCATGTTCCACGTCGGCGCGAGCTCGGCCAGACTCGCCGCCGCAGGCGGTGGAAACGGGCTCAGGAGCGAAGCCTTCCGCCGCCTGTCGCAGGGAGAGACGGCCCGGGAAATCTTCGAGGACTGAGTCCCCCCCGGGGCGCTCAGATTACTCGAACAGGTCTTCCGGCACCGGAGCAGAGGGAAGCACCACCTCGTTCGTAATCGCCGAGACGCGCCACGATCCGCCCCGTCGGATCAGAGAGAAGTTGTCGAGGCCACGGTTTCCACCGACGCCGGGTATCCGGGCTTCGTAGAGCACCCAGACTTGTGCCATGTCCCCGAATTCCGTCGACTTCAGCTCGAGGATCTCCTCCTCGAAGCCGGACTCCTGCACTTGCGGTGTGGCGTAGAAGTTGTCGAAATCCTGGATGAATCCATCCAGCGACAGCACGCTCAGCGCGTCCCGGGAGCTGCGCAGCACGATGACCGCTTCGGGCAGAAACAGCGCCCGGACCGGATTCCAGTCCGGAACCTCGCCGGGCCCCGCGCCGATCAGCTCGTACAGTTCGCGTATCGTCGATTCCGCGGTCGCGACCGGTGCTTCCGTTTGCTGTGCCACCACCTGGCCCGCGACAGGGCCGGAAAGCGACACGGAGGCCACGACCAGCCAGGAAAGCGCGTGGCGGAATTTTGAGTTCATCTGACGCTCCCGGGTCCGGAGAAGTCGCTCGCCGCCGGCCCGAAGGCGTTGGCGAGGCTGACGATCCAGCACAGTGTCACTGGTCGATGGAATGTCGATGGAATCTAAGCCGGGAACGTTCGTCACGCCCGGGTGGCCGGCGTCCGGTGTGGTCCACAATGTCCGATTCGTTGTATTGTGGATTTCAAATGGCGGCGGATGGGGTCGGACCGCCGCATTCCGACGCCTCCCGTCCACCGGAGTGAGCAGATGTCAAGGGAATTCGGCTTCCTCGCACAGGTCAACGACGCTTTCGATCAGGCCGCGGCCCACACCGAGCTGGAACCGGGCCTCCTGTCGCAGATCCGGGCCTGCAACAGCGTCTACCGGCTGACCTTCCCCCTGAAGCGCGATGACGGGTCCATCCAGGTCATCGAAGCCTGGAGGGCCGAACACAGCCAGCACAAGCTGCCGACGAAGGGCGGAATCCGATTCAGCACCGGGGTGACCGAGGATGAGGTGATGGCGCTCGCCGCGCTCATGACATTCAAGTGCTCGGTGGTCGATGTTCCGTTCGGAGGGGCGAAGGGCGGGATTCGCATCGACAGACGCGACTACTCCGCCAACGAGCTCGAGCGCATCACCCGGCGATACACGTACGAGTTGATCAAGAAGCGATTCATCGGCCCCGGCATAGACGTGCCGGCGCCGGATTACGGGACCGGACCGGCCGAGATGGCCTGGATCGTCGACACGTACAAGTCGATGTCGAACGGCGAGCAGAATCCGGAGGCCTGCGTCACCGGAAAACCGATCGAACAGGAAGGCATCCGCGGCCGGCTCGACGCGACGGGGCGCGGTGTATTCTACGGGGTTCGGGAGGTGTGCAACTCCGCCGAAGAGATGAGACCGCTCGGACTCGAGCCGGGGCTCACGGGCAAGCGCGTGGTGGTCCAGGGTCTCGGAAACGTCGGGTATCATGCCGCCCGTCACCTTGCCGACGGCGGAGCTGTACTGGTGGGCATCGCCGAGTTCGAAGGTGCGATCGCCAATCCCGATGGACTCGACCTCGAGGCCGTCGTTCGACACCGCGAGGAGACGGGTTCGATCCTGGGCTTTCCTGGAGCCACCGATCTGGCACGCAACATCGACGCCCTGGAACTGGACTGCGAGATCCTCATTCCCGCGGCCCTCGAGAACCAGATAACGGGAGAGAACGCGCCGAGGATCCGGGCGAAGGTCATCGGCGAGGCCGCGAACGGACCCACCACGGCCGAGGCGGACGCCATCCTCCTCGAGCGTGGAGTGCGCGTCCTGCCCGATCTCTACTTGAATGCCGGCGGCGTGACCGTCTCCTACTTCGAATGGCTCAAGAACCTCTCACACGTCCGATTCGGCCGCATGGAGAAGCGCTTCGACGAGGCGGCGCATCGAAGCCTGTTGCGCGAGATTGGTCGCGCCACCGGGGTAAATGTGGAAGCCAGCGACCTGCCTGACCTGGGTGCCGACGAGGAGGACCTGGTCCACTCGGGGCTCGAGGAAACGATGATCGTCGCGCTCCACCAGATCCAGGACGTGGAAGCCGGAATGGGCATTCGGGACCTTCGCACGGCCTCGTTCGTCACCGCGATCAAGAAGATCGCCGTCTCGTACCAGGAGCTCGGCATCTTTCCTTGAGGTCCTCGCGGATGCGTTGGCTGCCCTTTCGCGTGGGATCCGCAGGTCCGATACTTGCCGCCGAGAAGCGGAGTCGGCCACACCGCGACCGGGGGGACCGCGTATGAGGGGGCGGGAGATCGGGGGGAAGCAGGTTCGCGGGCGCGGGGGGAATGGCCTGCGCCCCCACCATGCGGCCTTCTGTACACTTTACGCCACCGCTTTACTGTTCGCGGTTCCGCTGTCCGGACAGCCCGTTCCGGACACACCTCCTTCCAGGCTCGACCTTTGCCTTGTACCGGACTCCATCGGCGACGCGCTCCGGAAGATCGCTCGCCGCGTGGGCGGAGAGATCGGGGTCACGGCGGTTCACATCGAAACAGGTGCGAGGATCTCCTACAACGGCGGTCGCCGCTTCCCGATGGCGAGCGTTTCGAAGGTCCCCATGGCACTGGCGTTTCTTCGCCGCGTGGAATCGGGCGAGATCGACCTGTCCAAAGATCTCGTTGTGCCGACAACGGATTTCCGGGCTGGCTACAGTCCCCTGGCCAGCTGGTCGGGAGGACGAGCGGAGCAGGCGACGGTAGACAGTCTGTTTCGACTGATGATCGAGGTCTCCGACAACACGGCGACCGACGTGATCCTGCGAATGGCAGGCGGACCGGCCGAAGTCACGCGTCGGCTCCGGGAGCTGGGTATCGAGGACGTCGACGTGGATCGATCGGAGGCTCGGACCTTCGCCGATCTCTCGGGGATCCCCGATACGGTACCGGAGTCGGAGTTGTATCGGTACAACTACTTCCGCATGCGGGACGCGCTGCCCGCGGAACACCGTCAACGGGCCCGACTTCGATTCGGTGACGACCCGCGAGACACGGCCACCCCCGACGGCATGGCCGAATTGCTGGTTCTGATTCACTCCGGGGAGGGGCTGAGCCCGGAATCGCGCGACTACCTGGTGGATGCGATGCTCGCGAGCCGGTCCGGCCCGCGGCGAATCAAGGGTCTGTTGCCAGCTGGAACGCCCGTCGCCCACAAGACGGGAACGATTGCGGGCGCCATCAACGACGTCGGCATCATCACCCTGCCCGAAGGCGCCGGACACGTGGCGATCGCCGCGTTCGTCTACACCTTTCATCGCACGGAATGGCGCAGGGAGAGAACGATCGCCGAAGTTTCGCGGCTGGCGTACGACTACTTTTCGACGGCGACAGACCCGCGGGAATACGGACCGATCTCGACCGCTTGCGAGCCTCTGACACCGGAGGAGAACCCTGAAGATCCCGACCTGACTCTCGCGGGTGAGGACGCGGCCATGTGACCTCCCACCGCGTGCCGGTCATCGCGGCCATCAGCGTGGCTTCGCCGGCGGTCTGCCCTGTCTCATGCGCTGCTGACGCATCTCCCGGTACACGGTCATCTGCTCTTCCGTGAGGATCTCCGCATATCGCTCATCCGTCTCCTGCATCAGCTTCATCATTTCACCGCGCATCTTCTCACGGTCTCCGCTCCCCTCCTCGAAGATCTGCTGCTGCTTCTTCGTCTGCTCTTCGATGATCGGTCGCATCTGATCGACCTGCGCGTCGGACAGGTCCAGCTGCTCGGTGAGTTGGGCGAGCCTGTCCTGGGGACTCGACATACGGCGTCCACCGGGGCCTCCCTGCTGGGCCGCTGAAGGGGTGGATGTGATCACGAGCGAGAGAATCGCCAGCAGCGCGGTCATTCCGCTGGCGATTTGCCAGCCTGCTATCCCGTCGGTCGTCGCATTTCGCCACTTCCTGACTGGAATCCCACGCCACGAGTAGACTCCGTTCACCTCCTTCCGATACCCGGGATCTCAGATGAGCCCGGAATTGGCGACGATTCGGGATTCCCGACGCTCGGAGGGTCGTCATCGCGGAGTGGAACGTCACTTGCCCTTTCGCTGTCGCGATATCCCGGTTCAAAGCCTTGCCAGCGTGGAAACCGGATCCCCGAAACACCTGTCGATTGCGAGACGAGATGTCCGACGAAACGATTCAGGGCAGGGAGCCGATCGATTCCGCACCCGGAACGGATACGGGTGTCGAGCGATTCCACATGTGGGCCCCGCGTCCGCTGCTTCGAAGCACTCTCTGGACGCCCCGAGGAAGCGATTCCGATCACGAGCCCCTCTACGAGGTGTTCATCGCCCAGTCCACGCTGGCCTCCATTATTCGCCACCTTCGGGATGCACCGGAGGACGAGCGTCCGTTCGGACTGCTTGCCGGTGATCTGTGCGAGGACCCGGACGGAGGCAACCGGTACGTCCTGATCCGCGACTTCTGCCGCTCCAGCGTGTCGCTCACCGACAGGGACGGAGATCAGATCCCCGCCACTGCGTGGGAGGACCTGCGCACGGCGGCCGAAGGGCGAAGTGGAAGCCTTGTCGGCTGGTATCTGCGCCATCGGCCCGGCGAGATGACACTCTCGGATGCGGAGGTCGCGACGCATGCAAAGTACTTCAACGAGCCGTGGCACAGCGCGATCCTGTTGACCGCGGACCCGAACGAGCCGATGGGCTGCTTCTTCCGTCGGACAGAAAATGGCTTCTCGGGTTCGAATCCGCTGCCCTTCTACGAGCTCGTTTCCGCCGATGCCATGGGCGGATCCCAGCGGCAGACGTACGTGGACTGGGACGGAGTCGAGACCAGGGAATCGGTCAAGCGCGAGGCCATCCCGTCGTTCGGGGAATCCTCGGACACCGTGGACGATACGGAGGGAAAATCGGATCGTGGACGGCCCGCCGCCCAGACGGGAGCGTTTGCGGCCGAAGTGGCGAGACGGTCGATCGCGGCGGCGGCATCGAAGACGGCCGAAGTCCTGGATCGCAGGCGCCAGGCTGCGGCCGAGGCCGCAAGGGAAGCCGAAGAGGAAGCTGCTCGCAGGGCCGCGGAACTCGAAGCAGCACGGACGGCCGCCGAGGAACTGGCGCGCCGGGCGAGCGAGGAAGCTGCGGCCAGAGAGGTGGAGGAAACCGAGGCCGAGCGCCGGGAGGCGGAACGCGCTGCAGAGGAGGCCGAGGAAGCGGCCCGGGTAGCAGACGAGGAAGCCGCCAGGCGCAGCGCCGATCTCAGGTCGGCCCAGGAAGCCGCCGAGAAGGCGGAGCAGAGGGCTGCCGAACTGGAATCGGCCCTGCGCGCGACCGAGGAAGAGTCCGCTCGAAGACTGGCGGCCGAGAATGCCGCGCGACGTGCGGCCGAAGAGGAAGCGGCCCGGCAGGCGGCCGAGGCCGAGACGGCTCGCAAGACCGCGGCGGAAGAGACGGAACGAAGGCGATCGGAAGAGGCCGCGAGAATCGCGGCGGAACAGGAAGCCGCACGCAAGGTCGCCGAGCTGCAGTCGGCCCGGAATGCCGCCGAGGCAGAGGCCGAGCGGCACGCCGAGGAGCTCCAGCGAACGATCCGGGCGGCGGAGCAGGCGAGGCAGGAGGCGGAGAACGAGGCCATGCGGCGCGCCGCCGAGCTCGAGCAGGC
>JAMJQL010000025.1 GCA_023554245.1 Gemmatimonadota bacterium | reverse complement strand
TCCCGTCGATCCCGAGGAGCACGGCTTCGCTCCCGAGCGCGGGTCGGGGCCGCCAGTCGATCCTGAGTCCGTCGTCACTCTCCCGAAGCAATGGACTCAGGTCACGGAACAGCAGGAATCGGGACGCGGGATCCGCCAGCCGACCAAGAACCCAGTCGGGCTCTCTTCGCAGGGCCGCGGCCCTGTCGAACGGGTTGCCCGTGAATGCCTGAATCCGGCTCATGAGGCAGGGACCGCTGTCATCAGGGCGCATGGAGTACCCGCCATATCCGCCCGCCGGAATCATCCGATATGAACAGCGAGCCGTCGGGGCCGACGGCCAGACCCGTGGGACGGTGCCTGGCTCCTCCGGGGGACCTGTCGACTCCGGCGAATCCGTCGGCGAAGGTCTCCCATGCACCGGTCGGCCCGTTCGCGTCGAACGGCTGAAACACGATGTTGTATCCTCCCTGCGGCAGGGGGGCCCGATTCCACGATCCGTGGAAGGCAATGAATGCTCCGCCCTGGTATCGTTCAGGAAAGGCATCGCCCTCGTAGAACAGCAAGGCGTTCGGGGCCCAGTGCGCCGGGTAGGCTGCGATCGGCCGGTCGCGCGTCGCGCATCGGCCAGTCTCCACTCCGTCCCCACCGTACTCCGGCGCCAGCACGAGCCGATCCGTCTCCGGATCGTGGTAGCACTCGGGCCACGAGTACCGCCCGCCCCGCACTATTCGCACGAATTCTTCCGACGGCGCCTCGGCGTTCTGCTGCTCGGAGAACCGCTCCGGCCAGGAGCCGTGGAGTTGATCGCGTCCGTGCACCACTCCGTACAGGCCTCCGTCCTTCGACCGGATTGCCAGGGCTACCGTATTGCGCAGTCCGGATGCCCAGCGCTCACCATCGTCCGGTCCCTGCCCGGTCTCGGTACTCGAGAAGCGCCATATTCCGGCACGCACCGGAAGCTCGGGGCAAGGATCGCGTCCGGGTGATTCACGTCTCCGATCCTGTTCCTGACATGCGTTGGAGGCTGATCCGATGTTGACGAACAGGTCTCCGCCCGGGGTGACGGCGATAGACTTGGCCGCGTGTCCCCCGTCCGAAGGCAGACCCTGTACGAGCGTGTCGGGAGCGGCAGCCGAGCCGAGGTCGAACGGATTCAGAGAGAAGCGCAGGACCGCATCGTCCCGGCCATAAAAAAGTGTGTCGCCAGACAGCGCGATCCCGGTGCCGCCTCGGTCTTCGACGAGCCGGAGCCTGACGTCGGCTCGTCCGTCGCCCGTCGTGTCGCGCAGCGCCAGAACGCCGCCAGTCTGGTTTCGACGTCCTCGGATCGCTACGAAAATGTCCCCGTCCGGCTGCACTGCGAGATGCCGAATGCGCCCCAGCCCATCAGCCACGACGAGGGCGCAGAATTCCTCGGGGAGCGTGATACCTCCGTTGTCGGGGTCACACTCCGGACGTGCGTGTTGAGAGGCCGCACCTTCCGGCGAGAGCAGTGTCGCCAGGCAGACGACGAAGCCCCAGCGGGTCGGGCAGTCGGGCCAACCGGTGAGGCCGGGGGTTCGTAGGGACATCGTATTCGCGATCTCGCGGGCGGCGGTTCCAGGTGACGGCCGGACCGTGCCAACCTACGACAGCCGGCCCGGGGGGTTCAACGGATCCGCGCTTCCCCACACCCGCAGACCGATCGAGAATCCCTTCAGCCGCTTGCATGAGATGGCCCGGCCGGCAGATTGGGTGTCGAACCGCCCGAGGCGGGCCTGCCGGACTCGTCCGACCGGATCCGGGCGCCGGGAATCCTGTCCCTTAGAAACCGTGTTCGGAGTCTCACTTGGAATTCCTTGACAACGTCATATTCGGCAACCCCTTGCGGGCGTGGACCGCCTCTCTTGCGATCTTCCTGGGGTTGGCCCTGTTGTACGCGCTCGTCAAGAAGGCGCTGCTGAGTCGGATCGTGGCCCTGTCTGAAAAGACGCAGACCGGGCTCGACGATTCCTTCGCGGCTGCCATCAATGCCACGAAGTCCTGGCTGCTGCTGTTCATCGCCATTCAATTCGCCGTTCGCCCGCTGTCGCTGTCGTCGCAGGCAGACGCCTGGCTGACCCGTCTGGCGATCGGAGCCGCCCTGGTTCAGGTCGGATTCTGGGCGTCCGCGTGGGTGCAGGTTCTCCTCCGGTCCTGGCAGGTGCGACGCTGGGGGGATGACCCCGAGGCGTCGATGACAGTCAGGTTCGTGGGTTGGGCGATCAGCGTCGCGGTATGGGCTATCGTCGCGATGCTGGTACTCGAGAACCTCGGTGTCGACATCTCGGCGCTGGTGGCGGGGCTCGGGATCGGCGGAATCGCGGTGGCGCTGGCAGTTCAGAGCGTACTCGGCGACCTGCTGGCTTCTCTGTCCATTCTGCTGGACAAGCCGTTCGTCATCGGAGACTACCTCTCCGTCGACGACCTCGGCGGCACCGTCGAGTCGATCGGGCTCAACTCGACCCGTCTCACCAGTCTGACCGGCGAACAGCTGGTCTTCTCCAACAAGGATCTGCTCCAGAGCCGGATTCGCAACTACGGCCGCATGGAGGAAAGACGCGTTCTCTTCAAGATCGGTGTCGTCTATGGAACCCCGCCCGAATTGGTCGAGAAGATCCCGGAGATGCTCCGATCGGCAATCGAGAGCCATGAGCTGACCCGCTTCAGTCGATCGCATTTCAAGGAGTTCGGCGATTCGGCGTTGATCTTCGAGACGGTCTACTTCATGACCGTTCCGGACTACGGAACGTACATGGATGTTCAGCAAGCGGTGAATATCGAGATGCTTCGACGGTTCGCGGCGGAGGGAATCGAGTTCGCGTATCCAACTCAACATCTCTACGTGGAGAGCCTGGAGACCGTGCATTCGGCCGGCCCCTCGGCCGAACGGGCCTCGGGAGGAGGCCACACCGTCCGCACTGATTCGGTTGACGATCCGGGACGATAGAGGTAAACTGCTCGGCTCTTTTCCGAGCGCATGCGGCACGCGAAAGGGAGCGAAACGGAGCCATGACCGAAGTATCGGCAACCGGTACGCCCATGATGGTGCTGACCGGGACGGCGAATCCCGCTCTCGCGGAGGGTATTGCCGAAGAGCTCGGGCAACCTCTGTGCGAAGTGACGGTGAAGAGATTCGCGGACGGGGAAATCTTCGTCCGCATCGATGAGAACGTGCGAGGTCGGGACGTATTCGTGATTCAACCTACGAATCCGCCGGCTGAAAACACCTTGGAATTGCTGTTGTTGATCGATGCCGCAAAGCGGGCCTCGGCGGCCCGGGTGACCGCGGTCGTGCCGTACTTCGGTTATGCGAGACAGGATCGGAAGGACCAGCCCAGAGTCTCGATCGCAGCCAAGCTGATGGCGAATCTCATCGTTGCGGCCGGGGCGGACAGGCTGATCACGATCGATCTGCACCAGCACCAGCTGCAGGGGTTCTTCGACATTCCCGTGGATCACCTGTACGCGTCTCCGGTGTTCATGGAGCATTATCGCTCCACGGACAAGGACGACTTCGTGGTGGTCGCGACGGACGTCGGCGCCGCGAAAATGGCCAGGGGCTACGCGAAGCGGATGGGGGCCGGACTCGCGATCATCGACAAGCGGCGCTCCGGCCCGAACGTGGCGGAGGTCGTGAACGTGGTCGGGGAGGTCCGCGGGCGAAAGTGCTTGATACCCGATGACATGGTGGACACCGCGGGTACGATGGTGAATGCGGTGGAGGCTCTTCACGAGAGGGGTGCGACCGAAGTTTATTGCATCGCGACGCACGCGCTGCTCTCGGGACCGGCTGTCGAGCGACTGAGCGGAGCGGACATCGTGGAAATCGCGGTCACCGATACGGTCGAAGTCTCGAAAGAAAAGCGGGAGGCTCTCCCGAATCTGGTGGGAGTATCGGTCGCGCCGCTGCTGGCGCGGGCCATAGAGAGCACGCACTACAATCGCTCGGTGAGCAAGCTGTTCGACTGACGGTCCTTCCGGACCGCATTTGGATCTGAGTTCAGGGCTAAAAGGCGGAAGAATGACGAATCAGGCTTCATTGAAGGTCCAGTCACGCGACGGGCGCGGCAAAGGAGCGGCGCGACAGTTGCGGCGTGCCGGCGCCATACCCGGAAATGTCTACGGCCGGGAGGTAGAGCCGGTCGCCGTGGCCGCCGACCAGCTGGAATTCGCGGCGCTCGTGAGTGCGATTTCGGTCGAGAACACGATCGTGGAGCTTTCGGTCGACGACGGGGCTCCGAGGCGGGTTCTGATCCGCGAGATTCAGCGCCACCCGGTGAGGTCGGAGTACCTGCACGTGGATTTCTTCGAGATTCGCGCGGGAGAGAAATTGAACGTGAACGTTCCTCTTCACCTCGTCGGTACGCCGATCGGTGTGAGGAATGGAGGCGTGCTCCAGCAGGTGCGGCACGAGATCGAGATCGAGTGTCTCCCATCGGAAATCCCACCTTCTTTCGAGGTGGATATCTCGGGCCTCGAAATCGGCGATTCCCTGCATATCGGGGACATCGATCTCGGCGGCGTCGAGCTGCTCGACGAGGCGGAGCGGACGATCTGCCTCGTGGCGGCGCCGCGTGTGGTCGAGGTGGAAGAGGAGGAAGATCTGGAAGGCCTCCTCGAGGAGGAAGAGGCAGAGCCGGAAGTAATCACGGCGCGCGGCGACGACGAGGAGGAGGAGGGCGAGGACTGATCCTCGCTTCGCTCCAGTCCTGCCGTGAAGCTGCTGATCGCGCTGGGGAATCCCGGAGAACGGTATCGGGACACCCGGCACAACGCGGGCTGGTGGCTGGCGGACCACCTGGTGAATCGCTGGTCTTTCGGGCGCTTCCGGCGGCGCGGCCGCGTCGCGGAGTCGGCAGGCCGGCACGAGGGGCGGGACATCGCCGTGTTGAAACCGCTTACGTTCATGAACCGAAGCGGGCAGGCCCTGCGCGGGTTTCGCGAGCTGCCCGGCTGGGAGCCAGATACGGACCTGCTGGTCCTGGTGGACGATCTCGCGCTCGAGCCGGGCCGATTCCGGCTTCGGGGCTCAGGATCCGCCGGCGGGCACAACGGGCTGCTCTCCATCGAGGGGGCGCTGCGATCGCAGCAGTATGCCCGATTCCGGATCGGGGTCGGTGCACCTGCGGATCGGGATGTGGATCGGGCCGACTGGGTCTTGTCCGCCCCACGTCCGGATCAGGAAGAGGGTATTCTGGCGGGCTTCGACCTGATGTCGGAGGCCGTGGAATGCTGGTTGTCTGAGGGAGTGGAGACCGCCATGAACCGGTTCAACCGGAGCTGAGAAGGCTGCGGGCGGGCTGGTCGGTCAGAAACCTACCAGGAGAGAGTATCCCGTGGAGCAATGGATAGACTGGGCCGTATGGCTCGGACTCGGCGGACTCGTGTTCGCACTCGCGCTGTTCGCCTACGTACGGAGTCAGCCGGCGGGCAACGAAGTCATGACGGAACTGGCAGAGGCGATCCAGTCGGGTGCGATGGCGTTTCTGCGCCGCGAGTACTCGGTGCTTCTGCCCTTCGTAGCGTTCGTGGCGGTGATGCTCTGGTGGCTGATCGGAGGTCAGACGGCCGCCGCATACGTCTTCGGCGCGTTCTGCTCGATTCTCGCGGGCTTCATCGGCATGCGGGCTGCGACTCTCGCCAACGTGCGAACGACGGAAGCGGCCCGCTCCGATGGCCAGGAGAAGGCGTTGCGGGTTGCATTCGTCGGCGGAGCCGTCATGGGGCTGGCCGTGGCCAGCCTCGGGCTGGCCGGTCTGGGTGCGGTACTGCTCATGTTCGATCCGCAGTCGGTGGGGCTTCGATCGTTCGGCGAGATCGTCTCCGGCTTCGCGATGGGAGCATCTTCGATCGCTTTGTTCGCCCGAATCGGCGGCGGTATCTACACTAAGGCCGCCGATGTCGGAGCCGACCTGGTTGGAAAGGTCGAGGCCGGCATTCCGGAGGACGACCCCCGGAACCCGGCGACGATCGCCGACAACGTGGGCGACAACGTGGGAGATGTCGCCGGCATGGGCGCCGACATCTTCGAGTCCTACGTGGGATCGGTCGTCGCGACGATCGTCCTCGGTGTCACTTCCATGGCAATCCTGCCCGAGAATCGATTCTCGGCTGCCGCGCTGCCCATCCTCTATGCGATGGTGGGACTCGTGGCCAGCGTGATCGGCATCGTCTCGATGCGTATTCTCGAGAAGATGAACCCGGCCGCAGCTCTCAGGAACACGACCTTCGTGGCGGCGATCGTCTTCTGGATCGGAGCCTGGTTCGTAACGCTCGAGCTCGACGTCTTGGCCGGCGCCAGCGGCAGCTACTGGAACTGGATCAACCCGGCGGCAGGACCGTTCTGGGCGATGCTGTTCGGATCGCTCGTCGGCATCGCGATCGGGCTCGTCACCGAGTACTACACGGCGGGCAGGCCGGTACGGGCCATTGCCCGAGCGTCCGAGACAGGCGCGGCAACGAACATCATCACGGGTCTCGCCGTGGGCCTCGAGTCCGTGGCAATTCCGCTGCTTCTGATCTGTCTCTCCATCTTCCTCGCCTTCCAGTTCGCCGGGCTGTACGGGATCGGCATAGCCGCAGTCGGCATGCTGGCCACGGTGGGCGTCACGATGTCGGTGGATGCATACGGACCGATCGCCGACAATGCCGGCGGGATCAGTGAGATGAGCGGTCTCGGACCGGAGGTGAGGAAGATCACGGATGGCCTCGACGCCCTCGGGAATACGACGGCCGCGATCGGGAAGGGATTCGCGATCGGATCGGCGGCGCTGACGGCCCTCGCCCTGTTCTCCGCGTATGCGAATGCCGTCGGCCTCACGGAGACGGGAATCAATATCGTCGATCCCGACGTGGTAATCGGCCTGTTCATCGGGGGAATGACGCCCTTCTTCATCGCTTCGCTGACGATGACTGCCGTCGGACGGGCTGCTGCAGGCATGGTGGCGGAAGTGCGCCGGCAGTTTCGGGAGATCGCGGGACTGATGGAGGGGACTGCGAAGCCGGATTCTGCTCGCTGCGTCGACATCTCCACCCGGGCGGCGCTGAAGGAAATGGTGATTCCGGGTCTCGTCGCGATCACCGTTCCCGTGGTCGTGGGCCGCTTCCTCGGCGTCGAGGCGCTGGGTGGAGTGCTCGCCGGAGCGACGTTGAGCGGGGTTCTTCTGGCCCTGTTCATGGCGAACGCTGGCGGTGCCTGGGACAACGCGAAGAAGTACATCGAAGGCGGAGCTCACGGTGGCAAGGGATCGGAGCCTCACAAGGCAGCCGTTGTGGGCGACACGGTCGGGGATCCATTCAAAGACACCTCCGGCCCCTCGATGAACATCGTGATCAAGTTGATCAGCGTCGTCTCGCTGGTACTGGCACCGTGGTTTGCCAGAGTACACGGAGTACGTACCTCCGAGAACGTCGGAGAGGTCGTGCAGCAGGTCTTTGCCTGGGTACAATTCCTGCCCTGAAGTCGAATCCGCTTGTACGTAGCGGGCAAGCAGGGTACTTTCGCCGGCCCGGTGCAGCGGATCCGCACCGGGCCGGTCGGCATCCGCCTTTCTGACGACGATCTGACTGGCGGGGTCGTCCCGTTCGACCGAGACAGAACAGAACACTCCTGCCGCGGCGCGCGCGCCCGCGGCCGACTCAGACCGAAGGGGGAACAATGCGCGACTACGAGGTCGTGTACATCTTCAAGTCGGCGCTGGGCACCGACGAGATCGATGCCCGTCTCCAGACCTACCACGAAAAGATCCTCGAAGCAGACGGAAGCGAGATCACGGCGGTAGAGCACTGGGGCAAGCGCCAGCTCGCCTACCCGATCGACCGCAACGACAACGGCTACTACGTCGTGGCCCAGTTCAGCACCGAGCCCGAGGCGCTCCCCGAGTACGAGCGTGTGCTGAAGCTGGACGAAGAAGTCCTCCGCCACCTGGTCGTGCTTAGCGAGGGCGAACTCGCCGTTCCCTCTTCAATGCACGAGGATGACGACGAGCCGCCGCGCCGCAAGCGGGACGACGACGATGACGACGATGATGGCGGCGATGACGATGATGACGGATCCGAAGACGACGACGCTGAAGACGGCGATGACGACGAAGCGGACAAGGACTGATCATGGCCTATCGGAAGGTATGCAGGTTCTGCGAGAAGAACGTTGAGCGGATCGACTACAAGGACGCGAAGGTCCTCGAGCGGTACCTGACCGACCGCGGGAAGATCCTGCCTCGACGGGCGACTGGAAACTGTGCCCGCCATCAGCGGCAACTGGGCACGGCGATAAAGAGAGCGCGCTACCTGGCACTCGTGCCGTACATCCACGGATACTACGGCTGAACGATTGACGCGACGGCCCCCGACGCGAGTCGCTGATGTGACTGGAGCGGCACGGGAGCGGAGCGCAGGGACCCTGGCGCCGATGCTGGCGCTTCTGGCGGTCGCGATTCTCATCGCGCCCATCGGCCCGTTTCCGCTTCTGGCGATTCCTTTCGCGCTGCTTCTTGTGGCGTTCAGGCCCAGAGACCTGTTCGGAGTCGTGGTAGCAGCCGTACTGATGCTGCTGGTCTTTCGATCCGTCGATGGCGAAGCGGATGGGGGCTGGCTTATGGTTCGAGGCTGGTGCCTGATTGCCGGGGGCCTGTTCGTAGGGCTGTCCGCGCGCCGAACGCCGGTGCGGCTCCTGGATCGCAGCTTCGCTTCCGTAGGCTGCGCTATGGCGTTGGTGGTCGTGGCGGCGCTCGCGAGCCCGGATCTCGGTGCCTCGATGGACGGTTGGATGGCGGAACGAATCCGCGCAGCCGCGACGATGGCGCATGCGCTGTTGCTGGCCGATCCGCAGGTCTCGTCGGGGACGATGGGAGACTCGATCGGTGCGGCAATCGAGCAGTGGGCGAGTTTCCAGCGTGACGTGTACCCGGCGCTGCTGGCCCTGGCCACGATGGCGGCACTGGCTCTCTGCTGGTACTTCGCCGGGCGCCGCGACGGAGTCGATCGACCGCCTCCGGTGCGGGACTTCGGTTTCCGGGACGGATACGTATGGCTACTCGTGGCCGGTCTCGCCCTGCTGGTGCTTCCGCTCGGCGCGGGAGCGTTCCGGCTCGGTGAGAACGCGACACTGTTCATGTCGCTGATGTTCCTGGCCCGAGGCGGAGCGATCCTGCTGTGGATTCTGACCGCGGCCTCGACATCGGTCTGGACCTGGGTCCTGCTGGGTATCGGTATGATACTGGCTTATCCGTTCGTGGCAGGAGCGGCGCTGCTGATCGGCATAGGCGACACCTGGCTGCACGTACGCGAGAAGCTTCGGGACAGGGCGGCGAGCGGACCCGGGAGCTATTGACGAACCGACCCGCTGGACGGAGCGACTTCGCCGCGGTCGGGAGAACTGATTATCAGATCATCGAAGGACGGAGACTCATGGTTCGGATCATTCTGCGGCAGGACATCGAGAATCTCGGAGATACGGGTGACATCGTGGATGTGAAGGCCGGATACGCCCGGAACTACCTTCTCCCGCAGGGGTTCGCGTACGAGGCGACGCCGGCGAACCTCAAGCGTCACGAAGAGGAGCGCGATCACCTCGTGAGCCGCTCGTTGCGGGATCGTGAGCGGGCGGAGAAGTCTGCCGAGAGGCTGGAGGGCGTGTCGGTGTCCCTGAAGGTGAAGGCGGGAGAGGAAGGCCGGCTTTTCGGGTCGGTCACCTCGTCCGACATCGCGTCCGGCCTCGCCGAGCAGGGAATCGAGATCGATCGTCACATCATTCGCCTCGATGAGCCGATCAAGCAGCTCGGGGTCTATAAGGTCCCGATCCGGCTACATGCCGACGTGCAGCCTGAAGTCAGCGTCTGGGTCATCGCCGAGGAATGACTCGACATGTCGGGCACGGCTTCGCGAAGCCGCGTCCGGCCGCCCCGGAATTCGGAATCGGAGGAGTGGGCAGGTGACAGCGCCTGAGAGCGTGCTGACCGTCTCCACGCGGCGGAGCGCAGCGTGAAGCGCCCGCAACGGATCTCCTACGTGGATGGACGCCGACTGAGGCGGGCCATTCTCGCGGGGGTGCGGCATGTGACGGGTGACCGTGAGGAACTGGACCGGATCAACGTTTTTCCGGTTCCCGACGGAGACACCGGTACGAACCTCGCGCTCACCCTCGCGTCGATCGCCGAGGTCGTCCATCCCCTCGACACCAGGTCGGTGAGCGAGGTAGCGGATTCGGCTGCCGAGGCCAGCGTTATGGGCGCCCGAGGTAATTCCGGGATGCTCTTTTCTCGATTCCTGCTTTCCTTCGCCGACCTGGTGCGAGGCAAGGACCGCCTCGGATCTCTCGAGCTTGCGGAGGCGATATCGGGTGCTTCGCTCTCGCTCGAGTCGGTCCTCGAGAATCCCCGGGAGGGAACGATCATCACCGTGGCGAGGGAGATGGCGAGCGAGGCTCGTCGCCGCGCCTCGGCCGGTACCGGCGACATCTACTACTGGCTCGGGGACATGCAGGTGGCGGCGGAGCGGTCGCTGGCCCGTACGCGCGAGATGCTGGAAGCGCTGCGGAACGCAGGCGTCGTCGATGCCGGGGCCAAGGGATTCGTCAGCTTCTTCGATGGCGTGATGCAGTTCATCGAAGGGGGCATGGAGACCGAGGCGATCGAGACCGATGTCAGCGAGAAGTCGCTCTACCATGCTCGCGAGGCCGGAGTCGGAGCCGACGAGGGCAGGTTCTGCACGCAGATCGCGATCCGAGCATCGAGTCTCGCTCCAGAGAAGGAGATTCGCGCCGCGATTCACGACCTCGGTACGTCGACGATCGTGCTTCGTTCGGGGGATCTGGCGAAGGTCCACATTCATGCGGATGAGCCTCAAGAGGTGGTCGCCGTGCTGTCCCGGTTCGGCGAGATCGTCTCGGAGCGCGTAGAAGACACTCTGTTGTCGGGGACTTCCAGGCACATATCTGTCGTCGTGGACTCGGCAGCCGACCTCCCGCGGGAGTGGTCCGAGCGCCACGGAGTATCGGTTGTGCCGCTGCAGGTCACGATCGGCGATACGACGTATCGTGATGGAGTGGACATCGACGCCGCACGCCTTTACGAGCTCGTGCACGAAGCGGATTCGGATGCGCCGGTGACGACTTCGCAGCCATCGCCGGCAGCGTTCACCGAGGCATATCGTCGCGGTATCGATCAGGGAGCTGAGGGAGTTCTCGGGATCTACATCAGCTCGCAGATCTCGGGCACATACAGCACGGGCGCGGCGTCCCTGCGCTCAATGCCGCAAGTGGACGGACTGGCCGTCGATTCCCACTCCGGGTCCTTCGGTACGGGTCTCCTGGCCGTCCGGGCCGTCGAGTTGCTCGATGAGGGGATGGAACTCCACGAAGTTGCGCGGGAGCTCGAGAGGATCAGGGATCAGTCGAATATCTTCATCTCGGTGGCCACGCTGGAATACCTGCTTCGTTCGGGCAGGGTCGGACGGGCCAAGGCATTTCTCGGCGGGCTGCTGGACCTGAAGCCGATTCTCTCACTTTCCGACGGCGGCCGGCTGACCGCCCTCGGCCGGGCGAGAGGAATGGAGGCGGTGCTGGACAAGGTGTTCGATCTGCTGGACGAACGCCTGATCAGTGCCGTGCGCTACCGGTTCGGCGTTGCGCACTTCGCGGCGGAGGACTGGTTGCACCACGTCGTCGAGGAGTTGGAACGCAGGTACGAGCCGCTGGAGATTCTCAGTGGACCCGCTACGGCGGCTCTCGGAGTTCACACCGGACCGGGAGCCTGGTGCCTGGCGTATCAGATCGAAGACTGAGATCGCAGGAGCGTGCGAGGCGGGCATGGAAAAGGAGCGAGATGGTAATTCAGAACGGTCAGAAGGACGCGGCCCTGCCAGAGGGCCTCGACGTGATCATCGATGCGGTGCTCGAGCGAAACGCCCGACACCCGGTCTTGCTCGACCTTCGCGAATTGTCTGACGCTACCGACTGGTTCCTGATCGCTTCGGGCGACTCGGACACGCACTCGCGAGCCATTGCCGACAACGTCCTCGAGCGGGCAAAACGTCATGGAGAGCGGCCTTCGGGCGTTGAGGGGAAGGGGTCCGCTGCATGGATCCTGCTGGACTTCATCGATGTGGTCGTCCACATCTTTCAGCCTCGGGTGAGGGAATTCTACCGTCTCGAGGAGCTCTGGGGAGACGCACCGGCTACCACGATCACGGACGCACCGCAGGAGGAATAGGATCGGCGTGTTCAGGGCGCCCCGACGACTGACCTCCATCGCCACAGCCCTGCTGGGTGTCGCGCTGGCAACGCCGGCATACGCACAGGTCGGCCCGAACAAGGTGCAGTACCAGCCTCGCGAATTCCGCATCATACAGACCACCCACTTCGATGTCTTCTTCTATGAAGAGGAGCGGGAAGCGGCACTCGATGCAGCCAGAATGGCCGAACGGATCTACGGTCGACTGAGCCGGCTGCTCGATCACGACTTCCAGGACCGCAAGCCGATCATCCTGTACGCATCTCAGTCAGACTTTCAGCAGACGAACGTCCTCGGCGGCCACATCGATGAATCGACCGGCGGTGTGACGGAGTCGCTGAAGGACCGCGTGCTGCTTCCGCTCACGGGCTCCTATGCAGAGTTCGAGCACGTATTGGGACACGAGCTCGTGCACTCATTCCAGTTCGACATTCTGAAACGGAATGCCGTGCAGGCGACGGCATCACCCTTCGCATTTATTCCGAGTCTCTGGTTCATGGAGGGAATGGCGGAATACCTCTCCGTGGGTGAGATCGATGCCAAGACCGTAGCATGGCTGCGCGACGCCTCCCTTTCCGGGTACCTGCGGACGATCGATGAGATGGAGAGATTCAACGACTTCCTGAGCTACCGGTTCGGGCAGTCGCTCTGGAACTACATCGGCACGAAATGGGGCGACGAGACAATCGGCCTGCTCCTGAAGCGTTCCGCCGCCATGGGCCCCGACCGTGCCTTCGAGCGAACTCTCGGAGTAGATCTGAAGCAACTTTCGCGAGAATGGCACGAAGCGGTGCGGGCCGCGTATCTGCCGCGAATTTCAGAGGCTGGCGAGATTCGACGTATCGCGAAGAAGATCACCTCTCATTCCTTTCCGGCAGGCCGCAGCAAGTCACCGACATTCATCGCCCCCGCGTTGTCGCCCGACGGGGAGGAGATCGTTTACCTGTCGGACCAGGGCCACGACCTGTACAGCTTCTACGACCTGTATCTGGCAGACGCAGCTACCGGAGAACCGACACGCACACTCGTGAAGTCGGCGCGCAGCGGTAGCTTCGAGAGCCTCCGATATCTGACTTCTTCGGCATCATGGGCCCCGGACGGCGAAAGATTGGCCTTCGTGGCCAAGTCAGGGGGGCGAGACGCGATCCACGTCATCGATGTCAGGTCGGGCGAGATCGAAAGACGCTGGACGCCCGAACTGAATGGCGTGCAGAGTCCGGACTGGTCGCCGGACGGCAGTAGAATCGTGTTCACGGGCCTGCTCGGGGGAATCAGCGATCTGTACATCTGGGAGCTGGACACCGGCGCCATCGATCGTCTCACGGCCGATCGGTACGCGCAGTTGCACCCGGCCTGGTCGCCTGACGGAAGAACTCTCGCCTACACGACCGATCGAACGCCGGAGACCGATCTCGAGCAGCTCGTATTCGGCCCGCTTCGCATCGCGACGATGGATCTCGAGACGCGCGAACAGCGATTGCTCGAGGGGCAGGAAGGAGGCCTGTCGATCAACCCGGCCTGGTCGCCCGATGGACGGGACATTGCCTATCTCTCGACCCGTGAAGGACTGTTCGACCTTTACATCCAGGGCACTGACGCCGCGCGGCCGTACCGGGTGACCCGGGCGATGACCGGGGTCATGGGAGAAGGAGCGCTGCTCACGAGTCCCGGTTTGACTTGGGCGCGCGACCGCGACCGGATCGCCTTCTCTTATTTCGAAGAGGCCGGATTCAACATCTACACGATCGACGAACCACGCCGGGTGGCCTTCGAGGCGGGTCCCCAACGGGAGCCATCGACCGCGGCGGCGCAGGTGGGACGCGAGCGGGTGGTGGAGACTCGCGCCGTCGTCCTGACGGAAGCCGAGGACGCCGAAGGCGAGCCGCGTTCCTTCTATCTCACCGAAGAGGGATTCCGGCGTTCCGACTACGGCGAGGACCCGGAGGCGCTGGCAGCACTTCGCGATCCGGATCGACTCTCGGTTCAGGCGCTTCTCGATTCGGCCTCGCTCGGGCTGCCCGACACGGCAACGCTGGCGCTCCGGGACTATCGGGTCAGTCTGAGCCCCGATGTGGTAGGACGGCCGACGATCGGAGCGCAGGTGGGCGGGTTCTACGGGGGCGGCATCTACGGCGGATCGTACATTGCCCTGTCGGACATGCTGGGCAACCACAACATGGTGATCGGAGGAGCCATACAGGGCTCGTTCGACAATGCCCAGTTCCTGGCCCAGTACACTTATCTGAAGAATCGGCTGAATTTCGGGGTGTCTGCCCAGCAGTATCCGTTCTACAGATATCTGGGCCGGCGCTTCGGGGAAGTGCCGGGCCGGCCGGGGCAGATCGGAGAATATGACCAGTTCCAGCGAGACCAGTTCCGATCGGTCGGAATCTCTGCCCAGTATCCGTTCAGCACCTTTTCGAGAGTGGACTTCGGTATCGAGGCATCGAGCATCGAGACGGACCTGGTCCTCCGGGGGCTGGTGCTGGAAAACAACGACAGCTTCTCGTTCACTCTCGATGGGCCGACGCGGGCATTCGTCAAGCCGTCGATCAACTACCTGTTCGACAACTCATTGGGTGGTTTTACAGGACCGCTCGGCGGGCGACGTATTCTATTCGGAGTCTCCACCTCGCTCGGCGACCTGAACATGGCCGACGTCGTCGCGGACATGCGGCACTACACGCCGGTCGTCGGCCCGGTTCTGCTGGCGCAGCGCCTTCTGTCGTTCAACCGGTTCAGTACCTCCAGCCAGGAGGACGCTCGCGAGTTCGAGCTGGCGTGGGGCGGCCCGTACTATCTACGCGGCTACGATGTAGGGTCGTATGGTGCGCTCGAGTGCGAACTCTCGAAGTCGCAGACGGCGTTCGATTTCTTCTGCCCGGCCCAGGAACAACTGATCGGATCGAGCGTGTTCCTCGTGAATTCGGAGTTACGATTCCCGGTCCTCAACCCGCTCAAAGATGCGTGGCTGCCACTCAATTTTCCCCCGGTGGATGCGGCGTTCTTCTTCGACGTCGGCTTCGCCTGGACCCCCGGGTTCTCGCAGCCGACCCTGAAGAGGGACGAGGGACAGGACATCGTGCTGTATCGGGCGCCGCTCGCCAGCTACGGGGTCGGAATCCGTGCCAATCTCTTCTTCGCGATTCTCAGGCTCGACTGGGCGATGGCACCAGGGCGGGGATCGCGATTCGGTCGGGGCATCTGGTCCCTCTCGCTCGGCCCCATATTCTGAGCCCGGCGGATCTGACCCGCCAACGCCGGTCGGCCAGTCCTTTCTTGCGGCTTACCGTGACACGGGCCAGTTTGCCGCGGCTGACCGGGGGTGGCCGGCCCGGCCCGACGCGAATCACCAGGGGCACCTCACTTGACGCGACTACGTAAAGACATCCGAGGAGTTCTCCCGATCGTCACGTTGCTGTCCGCCGTGTCCTGCGGCGGAGGGTCGACACCGGTGGACGAACCCTCCGAGTCCGACGGCGAACTGCATGGAACGGAGCTGGTCGTCGGCTCGACGATCGACGAGGTCGGGATCCTGGTTCTCGATCCCGACGGTGGCGAAGCGACGTGGCGTCCGCTGAGAAACGTTCGGGACACTCCCTGGGAAAGCGCGGAAGGATTGCCGGCCTTCGAAGAGGCGCATGCGCTGGGCCCCGGATACGTGGTGCTGCGGGCTTCGAGTGGGGACATCTCGCGCTACGAGCCCGGGACGGGGACGGTCACCCGGTTGGATCGGGTGGACAGCGAAACCGTTACGTGGGTCGAATCCGATCAGGGCGGTGCATTCGTCGATCCGAACAGCGGCAGAATCCTCGCGGTCTTCCCCGACCGCGCGTGGCGCTACGAAGTCGCGGGCGAACTCGAGTGGGCCGGTGCGGTGCATGACGGAGTCGCGGTTCTCGTTCCGGGACCCGAGCTCTGGCTGGTTCCTCAGGGTGCAGAGGAGCCTTCGGCACGAGTTTCGGTACCGATCCGGGGGCCGGGACTGATCACCGCGTGGGGCCGCCGCCTCGCATTCGTGGATTCCGAGGACGATCGCTCCCTGCGTGTTCTGACGATCGATCCGCCCGAAACCGCAGGCGAGGTCCGCCTCGGGGGTAGGATCAGCGCGCTGTCCGCTTCGCCCTCCTCCCATCAGCTCTACGTCGGACTCGCCGACCCTCCCGGGATCGCGGTCGTCAACCGCTTCTCGTTCACCTCGAGGCTCCTGACCAGCACAGACCGTGCGCCCGTGGAACTCCGTCCCAGCCTGTTCGGGGAATTCCTGCTGGCGTTCGACGGAGACGGGATCACGAAGGTGGACCTGAATACTGGAGCGAAGGTGCCGATCGCAGGGTCGTGGGAAGCTGACCTTCCAATCGGACTTCCCGACGGCCGGGTCCTCTCGAAGTCGGGAGCCGGCGTCGTACTGGCGGGCGCCGACGGTCAGATCGAGGGCGAGCCGCTCGTGGCCCCGGACGGTGCGGTGTGGGTTCCGCTGCGCTGGACACCCCTGGAGCGAGTGACCGCCGCCGAAATCTCTGATCAACCGATTGCAGGCGCGCCGGGGCGCGCAGCTCCCCCTGCAGGCGAACGAACCGAGCCGGTGGCCGGTGCCGCGGGGGCCACGGAGTCTCCGGGCGAACAGGAGGCAGCAGGAGCAGATCTCGGGGTGCCCTCCGGATTCTACGCGATAGTCGGCTCGGCGCGACAACGTGACGGAATCGAGGCACTCGTGGCCGACCTCCAGACGGCAGGCTACCCGGTCCAGGTACAGGTGACCAACGACGAGGCCGGCGAAACCTGGTACCGCGGCCTGGTTGGACCGTTCGCTACTCGCGCCGAGGCAGAAGCGGCTTCGAGGCAACTGCAGCGGGAGAGGCAACTGCAGAGCTGGGTCATGGGCCTTGAGGCAAATGGCTGAGGAGTCAGGGGCATACGAGGCGACGCACTGGCTGCCCGAAGAAGCCTCCATCGTGGCCCTGGTGCGGCAGAGAGAGGGCGGTGCGTGGGCGGCGGGGGTCGCCGTCGGACTCGCCGACATCGTGGGGCGCAGGCGAGGCCGGACCTTCCTGGCGAATACGGTACCGGGCGCCACGGACCTGGACGGTCTCATGGAGGCTTCCGGTCAGCCCGGGCTTACTCGAGCTCTCTCCGGTGAGCTGGCGATGTCGGAGGTGGCCCGCTCGGCTCCCCGACAATCATTCGCATATCTGCCTGCGGGTGAACCCGCCCTTTCGCTCCCCAAGCTGAGGGAGATTCCCGCGTTCCGGGGTCTTCTGAAGCGAGTGGCGGAGCGGGGGGGTACACTTCTTCTGTACGTGGCCGAGGAGGACCTCGCCGAGACGTTTCCCGATCCCGATCACGATCTTCCGGTGGACGGATGCATTGCGATCGGGGACATCGATGACCTTGCGCTCATGGTCGGCGCCCCGCTACTCGCAAGGGTCGAACGGCCCTCCGGCGTGCCTGCGGCGAGTGACGGAGCAGCAGGAGAATCTCCGGTTCTGCCCGCCGATCTCGAGGGCGACGTTATCGACTCGGATTCTGCCGCGACTCTCGATGCAGGAGTGTCTGAAGCCCGGAAACAGGATCGCCGGGTTCCCGCATGGGCCCCGTGGTTGGGGGTCGCCGCGGGGTTGCTGCTCGCCTGGCTCGCGTGGGGATCGCTGAACCGCCCCGAGGGATCGGATGCTATCGAATCGGCCGGATCGGAGCCGGAGTTGGCAGCTGAGACCGTAGATGGCGCTGAATCGAGCAGAGGTGACCCGGGTGACTCCGGCGACCGGGCAGCCGGGGCCGGGGCTGACGGGAGCGAGAATCCGGAGCCCCGGACGGGTGTTTTTTCGGGACCCGAGCTGCCGTATTCCGTGCTGGTGGCGAGCTTCGCCCGTCCGGAAGACGCCGAGCGGCACATGGCGGAGCTGGATGCGGATGCGGCTCTGTTCATCGTCGCTCCCACTCCAATTCGCGATCGCACCTATTACAGGATTCTGGCTGGAGCCGTCGAGGACCGCGTTGAAGCCGAGGAGTTGATGGGGGAGCTGGTTGACGCCGGTCTCAAGCAGGAAATCCGAGGCTGGGACGTCAGGCCCGTACGATTTGCCTTCGATCTTGGAGTATACCAGGATCGCCGCGCCTCCGACCGGCGCATCGGTCAGCTCTCGGAGCTGGGTATCTACGCCTACCGGCTGGCCGACGGGCTCGACGAACCCCGCGCATGGCGGGTGTACGCCGGCGCCTACGAAACCCGGCAGGCCGCGGCTGAATTCGGCACCATGCTGACGGAAGCTGGAGAGCCAGCGACTCTGATTCCTCGCACAGGAAGGCCGCGTTGAAGATCCGCTCGTTGACGCTCGACGGCTTCAAGTCATTCGCCGACCGCACGAAGGTGGAGTTTCACGGCGGCATCACGGCGATCGTGGGTCCCAACGGGTGCGGCAAGTCCAACATTTCCGATGCCCTGCGCTGGGTTCTTGGCGAACAGCGGCCTTCGGCCATCCGGGGCAGCCGTATGGAAGAAGCGATCTTCCAGGGGACCTCCAGGCGCAAGCCCATTCATCGCGCCGAGGTCAGTCTCCAGCTGTCCAACGAGGATGGCGTTCTGCCCGTCGCCTACCCCGAGGTCGAAATCGGCCGGACCGTTCTGCGGGGTGGTGAGAGCATCTACTCTCTCAACGACCAGACCGTTCGGCTCAAGGACATTCAGGACATGTGCCGCGATACGGGCCTCGGCGCGAATGCCTACTCGATCATCGAGGGACGGATGATCGACGCGATCCTCAGCGACCGGGCGGAAGAGCGTCGTTCCCTGTTCGAAGAGGCAGCGGAAGTGGGCAGGTACAAGGATCGCCGGCGAACCGCACTCCGCAGACTCGAACAGGCCGAGCAGGACCTCAGGCGGTTGGAGGACGTGATCGGTGAGGTCGGATCCAAGGTGCGTTCGCTGGCTCGGCAGCGAGGTCGGGCTCGACGATACGCAGAGCTTCGCGATCGTCGGCTCGAACTCGAAGTGGCCGTCGCCGACTCTCGATTGAGGGAGATCGAGGGACGACTCCTCGAGGTGGACCGGGACCTCGCGGAGTCACGCAGGGTCCAGCCGGAGCTGACAGCGGCTCTTGCCACGAAGGAGACGGAGCACGAGGCACTGAGGCTCGCCCTCGTGGAGTCCGAGCGAGACCGCAGCGCACGCGTGACTCGACGAGAACAGGTACGGGGGCGGCTGGAGGAACTCGAGCGGCACCGACTTCTCACCGACGAGCGGATCGCGGCGGCGAAGAACCGCATCGAAGCGATCCGATTCGAGAGGGAGAGCCTGCAGGAGCGCCGCAACGCTCTCGCCACCGAGCTCGACCAGGCACGGAGCTCGGCGGGCGAGGCGGAGGAAGAGCTGGAGTCGCTCCGATCGACGGAGGTAGAACTGACGGCCATGGTTGAGCAGCTTCGGCAGGCCCGTGGCTCGGTGGAACGGGAAGAGGCCGATGCTCGTGAACGGCTGGCGGCGGTGATTTCGGAGCTCGGCGCGGTCGGTGCGGCAGGCGAGGCACTCCGGGAGCGCAACCGGGAGCGGCGCAGGGAGCTCGACCGCAGAATCGCCGAGCTGGAGGGGGCCGATGCCACGACCGAATCGCTCGCGGGGACTCTGGATGAGCAGGCCCGCGAGGCATCGGATGCCGAAGCGAAGCGAGTCGCCCTCGAGAGTGGACTCGGGAAGATACGGGTGGCGGAACGGGAGCTTCGGGAGCGGATCGAGGAGTTGCGGGGGCGGATCACCGAACTGGAAGATGAACAGGCTTCGGTCAGCGCCCGGGCGGGAGCGCTGAACTCGATGATCGGCTCCGGCCGCGATCTGCCGGCAATCGTCTCGAGCCTGTTGGCCGACCCCGAAGCCTCGGTCGGCGTGCGGGGTGTGCTGGCCGAGTTTCTCACGGTTCCGGCCGGGGAAGCGGCGGCGGTCGAGTCATGCCTCGGTCCGATGCTGCACGGCGTGGTCGTGGACGACTGGGAGGCGGTGCTGCGGATTCGCGCCTGGTTGCATGGACAGGGTGAAGGAGAAGGCATCATCGTCCTGCCGCTCGACCCCGGTCCCGCGACGGATCCGGGAGCGGCCCCGGACGGGCTGGTAAATCGAATCGAGGCTCACGGCACTGGGGCGAATTGGGCCCGAGCGCTCCTCTCGGGAGTCTCGGCGGGCGCGCGCGAATTTCTGCCGGGCTCGGGACCCTGGGTTCTGCCGGATGGAAGCGGCCAGGACTCGTTGGGCGCGATTCGACTCGGCCAGCCGACCGGGGGGCGAGGAGTGCTGCGTCGGCGAACCGAACTGGAGGAACTTTCGAAGCGAAGCGAGGAGCTCGATCGCGAGATCAAGGATCTCCGCGCGATGAGAGAGCAGCGGGCGGCCGAGGCCGCGGGGTTGAGCGAAGAGGCCGCCGAGACCGAACGTGAGCTGGAAGTAGCGGCGACCGACGCGCGGCGACGTGAGGCGCTGCGTGCAGCTACGGCCGATCGGCTCGATCGGACTAGAGCGCATCGGATTGAGCTCGAGTCGAGAATCGCGGATCTGCGTCGGAATCTCGGGGAGGAAGATCCGGCGCGTGAGCTGGAAGAGGAGAAGCTGGCGGCTCTGAATGCCGACAGAGAAGCTCTCGAGGCTGGTCTTTCGGAGTTGCGATCGTCGCTCGTTGCCGCCACGGAGAGATGGGAGAGCGAGGCTGCCTCACTCCAGCAGAAGCGGCTAGAGATCGCCCGAAGCGAGGCACGTGCGGCAGCGGCAACGGACCGTGCCCGACGCGCCGAAGAAGCGAGGGCCGAGATCGAGGAACGAATCGATCGCCTGGCCCGGGAACGAGAACAGCTCGCCGAGGCAATCGATCGGGGGCAACAGGATCTGGGGGGAAGCGAGGAGTCGCTCCAGGCTCTGTTCGAAGAACGTGCTGAACTCGATGAGCGACTGCGCTCGGCTCAGGAGAAGCTCGACGAGGATCGAGAGGAAGTGGAAAGACGGGAGAGCGATCTGCGAGAGCTGAGGCAGAGGGAACGTGCCGGAAGTGAACGACTTCACGAGCTGGAGCTGGAGTCGACGCGGTTGCGTGGGCTTCGCGCGACGATTCGTGAGCGGCTGGAGGCCGAGTGGGAGGAGGAATTCGAGTCACTCTTCGCCCGTACCGAGCGACCCGAGTCCGGGGAGCCCGAGGAATGGGCCCGCGAGCTGGAGAGTGTTCGCGAGAAGCTGACGACTATCGGTCCCGTCAATCTGCTCGCAGCCGCAGAGCATGACGAGGAAAAGGAGCGTTTCGATTTCCTCGAGCGCCAGAAAGAGGACCTCGAGGCCGCTAGATCCGACCTGCTGAATTCGATCCAGCGGATCAACTCCGCCGCCTCCACCGCATTCGAGGAAGTATTCGGACAGGTCCGTGACAACTTCCGCCGCATCTTCGTCACGCTGTTCGAGGGGGGAGAAGCGGATGTGTGGCTCGAGGATCCGACGGATCCGCTCGACTCACCCATCGAGATCTCGGCCAGTCCGCGTGGGAAGCGAACGCAGCGGATTCACCTTCTGTCCGGCGGCGAGCGCGCTCTGACCGCCCTCGCCCTGCTGTTCGCGATCTACCTGGCGAAGCCGAGCCCGTTCTGCGTGATGGACGAGGTGGATGCGCCGCTGGACGAGTCGAACATCGGTCGGTTCACGGCAATGCTGGAACGGTTCAAGGGCGAGACGCAATTTGTCGTGATCACCCACAACGCCCGGACGATCGAGGCGGCCGACCACGTGTACGGGGTGACCATGCAGGAGCCTGGAGTAAGCACCCTGGTGGCGCTCGAGCTCAAGGACCTTCCCCGGGGGCAGGTGGCCTGATCAGGACGTCCTTGCCCGAGCCGGCCACCTCCCGATTCGTCGTGGTGGGTTGCGGTACCGTCGTGCCGGAAGCGGATCGTGCCTGTTCGGCCTACTGGCTGGAGACAGGGGACGTCAGGGCTCTGCTCGACTGCGGACCCGGAGCCCTGCAGGCGATGGCACGACTCGCCCTGCCATGGCAAGCGGTCACCGACCTGGTGCTGACGCACTTCCACGCCGACCATACCGGTGCGCTTCCGGGTCTCCTGTTCGCGCTCACCTGGGGGCTTCTGCCCGACCGGCGTGAAGCGCCGCTCACCGTGCACGGTCCTCCGGGTACGATACGTCTGTTCGAGGCCCTGGCGTCGGCCTTCGGCGAGTTCGTGCTCGATCCCGGCTTCGAGGTGCGGATCGAGGAGTCCGAACCCGGGAGCACGAGCCTGCTCGCTGAGGGAGTCCGGCTGGAGACGCATTCGACCCCGCACACTGACGAGAGCCGGGCACTTCGGATCGATCTGACGGAGGCCCGAATCGGTTACACCGGCGATTCCGGTCCATCCGATACTCTACCGGCCTTCCTGGAGGGCTGTGACCTTCTCGTCTCCGAGTGTTCGTTACCCGATTCGCATGCGATCGAGACTCACCTGTCACCCTCATCGGTGGCGCGACTTGCGAGTGAATCGAAACCGGGTTGCCTTCTGCTCACTCACGTGTACCCGCAGCTCAGGGCTGCGGTGGACGTGCCGACGCTGGTGAGGCGCGCCGGGTGGACCGGTGGAATCGAGATGGCGGTGGAGGGATGGGAGCGGAGTTTCCCCCGCTGAGCTCAGGTCGTTGAATTCGAGTTGACATCGCTCAGGAAAGCCTGGAAGCGGTCGAATCTGGCGGACCGGATCCGGAGGCACATTTGAGCGACACCGGCAGGCGGGGAGAAGCGCACGCAGCAGCGTGGCTGGAGCGGCGGGGCATAAGGGTTCTCGAAAAGAACTGGCGTCATGGTCGATACGAGATCGACATCGTCGCTCGCGAGGGTGAAACGATCGCCTTCGTCGAAGTCAAGACCCGTCGATCGGGCCCGGGCGGCTCACCTGCGGCGGCCGTGGACCACCGAAAGCGTGCCCGGCTGGCCCTCGCTGCTGCGGCCTGGATCCGCCAGCATCCGCGAGTGTGCGCTGAATTCCGCTTCGACATCCTCGAAGTGGTGAACGCGGCGGGCCAGCCTCCCCTCGTCGAATTGAGGAGGGATGCCTTCCACGCCGACGGCTGAGCTCGGGGCTGCATTGACCCCGCGAGTCAGCCCCGGTAGCTTCTCCGTCCCCGGGCCCGCGGGGCCGGCGCGCGTGAATCCCGTCAGGACCGTGAAGGTAGCAGCGGTAAGCGTGTAAAGGTCGCCGCGGTCAGCCCGGGTTTACCACTCTTCCCCTGCATCCGGCCGCTTTCATCGACTCCTCGGGACGCGTAGCTTGGCCGTCATGTATCGAACCGCTCTCGCCAGAAGCCATCGCCCCAGACGATTCGAAGAACTGGTTGGCCAGGATCACGTCGCATCGACGCTCCGGGCGGCCGTCGAGCACGATCGCACAGCTCATGCATACCTGTTCTGCGGGCCGCGGGGCATCGGTAAGACGACGGCGGCCCGAGTTCTGGCCATGGCGCTGAATTGCCCGGACCGTCTGGAGGGTGAGCCCTGCGGAGTCTGCGATTCCTGCGATGCGATCTGGTCCGGGCGCACGTCCCTTGACGTGGTCGAGATAGACGCGGCGAGCAATCGCGGAGTGGACGATGCGCGCGACCTGAGAGAGCGCGCCATGTACGCGCCATCGGACGAGGATCGGCACAAGGTCTACATCGTCGACGAAGCTCACATGCTTACCCGCGATGCGTGGAATGCGCTGCTGAAGATCCTCGAGGAACCGCCGCCACGTGTGGTCTTCGTCTTCGCTACCACCGAGCCCAACAAGATCAAGCAATCCGCTGCGCCGGTCATGTCACGGGTCCAGCGATTCGACTTCCGCCGGGTGACCGTTCCCGACCTGATGCAGCGGCTCTCGGCAGTACTGGAGCGCGAAGGCGTGGTGGCCGAGGACGGCGCGCTGCTTCCGATCGCGCGCCGGGCCGACGGAGGTGTGAGAGACGCTCTCTCGCTGCTGGACCAGGTGCTATCGTTCTCGGCGAACGTCGTGCGTGTGGAGGACGTACGCCGGATGCTGGGCCTGGTCGAAGAAGAGAAGTACCTCGATCTGTTCGAGCTGGCAGCCGAGGGCGGCCAGGCTCGGGTGTTTCCATTCGTTCAATCGCTGCTGGACGACGGATACGATCTCGCCGAGTTCGCACGGGGCCTCGGGGAGGCGCTCCGGTTGTTGCTTGCCATGCGGCTCGACCCGGAAGCGGCGCCCGAGGAACTGCCGGACGACTCCCGCAGGGCTTTCGCGGAGGCGGCAGGGCGATTCCGACCCGATCAACTGCTGCGCATGCTGACCGCGACGGCGGAGTTCGAAGCCTCGGGAAGGTTCCGTCGCAGCTCTCAGCCTCGAATTCAGCTGGAAGTGCTGCTCCTCAGGCTGACCGGACTCGAAGGGGCATTGGGAATCGACGAACTGCTCGACTTGCTCGAAGACCCCGATGCGCCCCCGCCTGACCGTGCTCCGCGCCGCCCGCCGCCGACGCGTTCACCGGCGCCGACGCGTACACCGGAGCCGACGCGTTCACCCGAGCCGACGCGTTCACCCGAACCGACTTCCGAGACCCCGAAGGAGACGCCGCCTCCGGCGACCGGCAATTCAGCCGTGCTCCGTGATGCGTGGCTGGGTGCGATCGAAGCATCGAGCGGCCCGGGTCTCGGTGGAGCGGCCATCGGATTGCGGGGATCGGCGATACGTGGTGTAAAGGGACAGCTCGTCGAACTCCGGGCGCCGCCGGGGCTGGTCCCCGATCTGTCAGCGTTTCTGGACGATCGGGAGCGATCCTCCTCGTTTCGGACCGAGCTGGCGACTCGGACCGGTCTGGACCCACAGAAGATCGACTTTGCCATCGACGACTCGGGACCGAGTCGTCGACTCACGGCGGAATCTGCGAGAGACCAGAAGTTGGAGCAGATGATGGAGACGGACCCACGGCTGCGGGCTGCGGTACAAGCACTCGACCTCAAGCTCAAGGAGTGACGCGCACGTGGAAAAGTCGAATCAGCTCCAGCAGCTGTTCCAGCTCGGCCAGCAGATGCAGTCCCGGCTCGCGGAGATTCAGCAGAAGCTGGAGCAGGAAACGGTGACGGTCTCGAGTGGAGGCGGGCTCGTGGAAGCGACCGTCGATGGAAAGGGAACGGTCAGGGGCATCCGAATCGACCCGTCGGCGGTCGATCCCTCGGACGTCGAAATGCTGGAGGACCTGGTCGTAGCCGCGATCTCGGAGGCGCAACGGCGTTCGCAGGAGAAGATGGAGGCGGAAATGCGACAGGCCACGGGCGGTATGCCCATGCCGGATCTCGGCTCGCTTCTTCGCTGAGGTTCGAGTCGCACCTGTGTCTGCGATCGAGTCCCTCGTCAGGGAGTTCTCCCGACTGCCCGGTATTGGTCGCAAGACGGCGCAGAGGTTGACCTTTTTTCTGCTCAAGAGCACGCCCGAGGATGGTCGGCGGCTGGCACGGGCGATCGAACGGGTCATCGCCGAAGTAGTCGCATGCCCCGAATGCGGAAATCTGAGCGCCGATAGCCCGTGTGAATTGTGCCGGGACCCGCGTCGGGATCCCAGCCGTATCTGCGTGGTCGAGGAGGCATCCGACATTCCAGCGATCGAGGGATCCGGCCAGTTCCGTGGCCGGTATCACGTTCTGGGTGGCCATCTCTCTCCACTGGACGGGATCGGACCGGATGAGCTCAACATCGCATCACTCTTCGGCCGGCTCGAGAATGGAGTGACCGAACTGATTATTGCGACCAATCCCAGTGTCGAAGGGGAGGCGACGGCTTCATACCTGTTTCGTCTCGCCGCGCCGACCGAGGGACTGCGGGTGACCCGGCTGGCACGGGGTCTGCCGGTGGGTGGAGACCTGGAATACGCGGACGGTGTAACCATCGCCGAGGCGTTCTCGGGACGCAGGGAGATGTAACGATGAGAGACAGAATCATAGTCGTACGCGATGATGGAGACGTGGCGGTCCGGGCGGTGAAGATCGGTGCCGCGATTCTGGCAGGCGTAGCCCTGGTCGGCGGGCTGGGTGTTCTTCTCGCAAAGGACCAGATGGCCCGCCACCAACGGGATCTGTTCAGCGCTCAACCGCTGCGTCGTCTGGCTGCGCTGGGGTTCCTCCGCAATCACCCGGGCGTGGACAACGTTCTGCTGCTGCGCGACTACCTGGCGTGGGAGGACAAACCGCTTCTCCGAAAGCGGGCGTCGGCGATCCTGGCGGGGATGGAGCACGAACTGGCAGCGGCCGAGGGCGCCTGAGCCCGTGGCAGACCGAAGAGGCACGTCAGAGGAGATCGATTGCCGGATCGTCTACGTCGGTCCCTCGGGCGGAGGCAAGTCCACGACGGTCAGGGCCGTCCACGAAAGGCTCGAGACCGGGACCCGGAGCGCCCTGCTTGCACCGGCACGCGCCGACGGAGGCACTCCGCTGACCGATCTCCTCACCGTGGACCTCGGCATGCTGGCTGGACGTAATCTGCGGCTTCAGCTGCTGACTGCGCCGGGTGAGATCAGACGGGCGGCTGTGCGAGGACGGGTGCTGTCGGGCGCGGATGGATTGATCTTCGTGGCGGATTCCGCGCCCGACAGGTTGGAGGCCAACAAGGACGCACTGGCGGCAATTCGATTGACAGTCCGTGAACTCGGTCATTCCGAGATCCCGCCCATGGTCTTCCAGTACAACAAGCGAGATCTGCCCGGGGCTGTGCCGGAAGAGGAGCTGGAGCGAGTCTTGAATCCAACCGGCCAGCCGGCGTTCTCGTCCGTCGCATATCGCCGGGAGGGAGTGATCGAGCCACTGACGGCTCTGTCGGAACGGGTAGTCCGGACTCTCGCGTGAAGAGTGAACGTTGTCCCGATCGGTGAATCTACCCAATGCGCTGACGACCATGCGGGTGCTGCTGGCTCCGCTGGTGGCGGCGCTTCTGTTCCAGCCTCGCGCGTCCGCGCGACTGGTGGCCGGGATCGTGTACGTCGTCGCGGCGGTTTCCGATCTCATCGACGGTGAGATCGCGCGCCGGAGGGGCGAGATCACCGACTTCGGCAAGCTCGTAGACCCGATCGCGGACAAGCTGCTTCTCGCTGCGACCCTGGTGCCTTTCTGGATCTTGACGTCGCGCCACCCGGAGCTCGGGGGCTTGCCCCTGTTCGGCGGAGTCCCGCTCTGGACACTGCTGGTCTTCTTCGGACGAGAGCTGCTGGTGACGGTGCTGCGCACGCGAGCGGCACGGAACGGAATCGTGGTGCCGTCGATGCCGATCGGCAAGTACAAAGCGGCTGCTCAGAGCGTGTTCAGCGGCTCGATGATCGCGTGGCTCGCCTTGCAGACGGCCGCGATCGAGAGTGGCTGGAACGGCGCCACGTTCCGGGCCTGGGAGTCCTTCCACGGCTGGTTCACTACGCTGACGCTGATTCTCGCGCTCATCCTGACCGTCCTGTCCCTGTTCGTGTATCTCGAGGCATTCCGGAGGATCGAGAAGGAGACGACCGCTTGACGGGGGAGGGGGCTCGTTCTGCGGAGGATGTCGCGATCGACGTGCTTTCACGACTCCGGGTGCGCGGGGAGTCGCTCGCTGTGGCGGAGAGCTGTACAGGAGGGGGACTCGGGGCGATCCTGACCTCGATTCCAGGTGCCTCAGCAGCTTTCGTCGGTGGAGTGATAGCCTATTCGGATTCGGCTAAAGTCTCGCTCCTCGGGGTCGAACCGGCGACCCTCACCTCGCATGGCGCCGTATCGCGAGAAAGTTCGCTGGAGATGGCCGACGGTGTGAGGGAGATACTGGCGGCGGACTGGGGTGTGTCGATCACGGGAATTGCAGGCCCCGACGGAGGAAGCCGGGCAAAGCCCGTGGGGACCGTGTTCATTGGCCTTTCTGGACCGGATCTGGAATTCGGCGAGCGATTCCGCTTTCCCGGTGAGCGGGAGGAGGTGCGCACAGCAGCGGCATGGGCCGCGCTGGACCTGCTGGCCCGCTCGGTAAAGCGGACGGATGTCTGAGTCCACTGTCGGATATCTGGAGGGGACGGGCGGCGTTCGGGTCGCCTATCGGTGCTGGGAGAACCAGGCTCCGCGGGGCAACGTAGTATGCGTGCATGGACTGGGTGAGCACTCGGGTCGCTATCAGGCTCTCGCCGGAGCGATTGCCCCCGTCGGACTGAACCTGTTCGCGATCGACATGCGGGGACACGGGCTCACCCGGGGCCGGCGCGGACACATCGATCGATTCGACGACCTGCTCCGGGACCTCGACCGGTTGCGACGCAAGGCCGATGGAGGTGTCGTCGGCAGACCGTTCTTTCTCGTCGGGCATTCATTGGGCGGCCTGGTGGCAGGCCGATACGCCGAGGCCTTCGCTCCGGATGGACTCCGGGGAATCGGCCTCGTCGCCCCCTTCGTGGACGTGGCGATGGACGTGCCGGCCTGGAAGCGGAGCCTGGGATCGGCCGCCGACAGGCTGGTGCCGGAGCTGACCATGGACAACGGGCTCGATGTCAACGAACTGTTCCGCAGAGAGCCCGACCGGTCCGCGTATCGGGACGACCCACTGGTGCACCGGAGGATCAGCGCCCGACTCTGGGGGGAGATGCAGCGCGCCTCGAACCGGCTGGTGGAGGAAGCGCCGAGGCTGCGGGTGCCGGTGTTGATGCAACTCGCCGGAAAAGATACGGTGGTCAGCAACGCCGCCTCACGCGTATTCGCGTCCCGGCTTCCGTCGGCCCCCCGGATCATCGAGTACGATGAGGCCTTTCACGCGCTGTTTCACGACCCGCTGGCATCTGAGATATTCGGCGACCTGCGGACCTGGTTGGCAGGGCTGTTGGACGAGCCGACGGGTGAGCCGAGCAGGAAGCAGTCGCCTGCAGCGAGGGGCGCGGTTCGAGCGAGCCCGAAAGAACCAACCGTGGAGGAGAAGTGAGACGCAAACGACCCGACGAGCAGCCGGGCGACACGACTGGACCGGACGCCGAGCGTGCCGTGCCGGATGAGAGTATCGCCGATGAAGGATCGCTGGCAGGCGGGGCCATCGAAGCGCTTCCGGACGCCGAGGTGCTGCTCGCGGAGCTGAATACGGCGCTCCAGGAGAACGAGGAGCTTCGAGACCGGCACCTGAGACTCGCCGCCGAGTTCGACAACTTCCGGCGCCGCACGCGGGCGGAACAGGAACAGGTGCGTGCTCTGGCCCGGGCGGAGATCGTTCGGTCGGTCCTGCCGACGCTGGACGACCTGGCCCGCTGGCGTGACATCCCCAACGAGTCGACTTCGGTGGAGGCGCTGGACCAGGGCCTGGACCTGATTCTCCGGAATCTCGCCAAGGCGCTCGAGGAGCACGGGGTCGAGCGAATCGAGGCCCGCGAGGCTGCTTTCGACCCCGAGTTCCACCAGGGTGTGCTGATGGCGGAAGCCGAGAGCCCTGATCGGGACGGCACGATCTCCAGGGTGTTCTCGGAGGGATATCGACTGGGCGACCTGCTGATCCGTCCCGCCCAGGTCGAGGTGCGCAACTGGTCGGGTTCCGCCGAAGCTCCTCCAGCGGAAGAGGCCGGTGAGACCGAGGCGTCGGAATCCGGGTCTGCCGCTTCTCCGGCGGATGAGGGCACGACCCACTGATGGCTACGCGGACCAAGGACTACTACGCCATTCTCGGCGTCACGACGAGCACGAGCGACGACGAGATCAAGAAGGCGTACCGTAAGCTGGCCAAGCAGTACCATCCGGATCGGAATCCCGAGAATCCGGCCGCAGCCGAGAAATTCAAGGAAGTGGCCGAGGCGTACGACGTGCTCTCCGATCCCGACAAGCGGAAGAAGTACGATCAGCTGCGGCGCTTCGGAGGTCTCGGCGGACTGGGAGGCAGCGGTGGATTCCGCCCGGGGGGCGCCGGCGGGCCGACGATGGGAGGAGACGGCAGGTCTTTCCGGTTCGACGACGTGGGCGGGCTGGGCGACATCTTCAGCTCGATTTTTGATTTCGGGAAGAAGACTGCGGACCAACCCTCGGGTCCGACGCGCGGTCACGACGTCGAGTACCTGGTGGAGATCCCGTTCAAGACGGCAGTGCGCGGGGGCAAGGTCCGGCTATCGATCCCGATCAACGAGGAATGCGCGACCTGCAACGGTTCGGGTGCCGCCCCGGGCGCGAAGAGTGATTTGTGCAAGGAATGCAACGGGCGCGGCACGATTACCTTCGGGCAGGGTTCTTTTTCCGTTCCTCGCCCCTGTCCGGCCTGCCTGGGTCGGGGGAAGATTCCGCGGGAATTCTGTCCGGCCTGCAGCGGCCGGGGTGAGGTCACTCGAAAGAAGCGGATCAGCGTCACGGTGCCGTCCGGGGTGGATACCGGGTCGAAGCTGCGCATTGGCGGACAGGGAGAGCGAGGTCCCCAGGGAGGTCCGCCCGGAGACCTGATCGTGAAGTTCCGGGTGAAGGATGACCCGTTCTTCGAGCGCGACGGTCTGGATCTGAAGTGCGAAGTACCCATCAATCTCGCCCAGGCGATGATGGGCTCCAAGGTGAAAGTGCGTACCGCCGACAACAGGAAGGTCGTATTGAAGATCCCGGCGGGAACGCAGTCAGGGACTACTTTCCGGATCAAGGGCCAGGGCGTCGAGAAGGGCGAAACGAGAGGCGACCAGCTGGTGAAAGTAACCGTCAAGCTTCCGGACAAGCTCAGCGACGAGGGCAGGGAAGCGCTCGAGAAACTGGTCGAAGTAGAAGAGCTTAAGCACTAATCATTGCTGATTATAACTCCCCCACCGATAACCGATCTGTCTGGCCCGTAGAGCACGGCGCTCTGCCCCGGAGTCACGGCGTCCTGCGGTGCGGACAGCCTAATCGCAAACCCGTCGCCGTCGGCGTGCTCGACGGTGGCCGGCACGACCGGAGCCTGGTGCCGGATCCGCACCCCCAGCTCCGTTCCGGCTACCGGAATCGGTGCGAGCCAGTTCGCCCCGGTGGCCGTCAGTCGCACCCGTGCAAGTGCGCTCCGGGGACCGATCACGACCTCTCGCGACTCCGGTCGGATCCGGATCACGAACATGGGCTCCGGAAAGCCACCGGGAAGACCCCTGCGTTGTCCGACCGTGAATGCCGCATACCCAGCGTGGCGACCGACCTCGGAACCGTCCTCCAGTACGAAGGCTCCGGCTGACAGAGCGGGGTGAGCGACAGGGAGCCGCTGGCGCAGCACGCCCACGTAGTCCCCGTCCGGCACGAAACAGATCTCGAAAGACTCCGGCTTTTCCGCGGTCACAAGCTCGAGCCGGCGGGCCGCAGCCCGGACCTCGGGCTTGCACATCTCTCCGACGGGGAGAAGCAACCGGTCCAGGACCGCGCGCTCGATGCCCCAGAGGAAGTAGGTCTGGTCCTTGCGTTCGTCGTCACCGCAGGCGAGTCGGACCGATCCATCCGTGCCTTTCAGGATCCGTGCGTAATGGCCGGTAGCGACGAACTCGCAACCCAGCGCGTCGGCCCTTCGAACGAGGTCGCGAAACTTGGTGAAACTGTTGCACCGCACACAGGGGATCGGGGTGCGCCCGGCCGCGTACTCCGAAACGAAATCGCCGATCACGTCCCGTGTGAACGCTTCCTCCAGGTCGAACACCTGGTGAGGGATTCCCAGTCGAGCGGCCACCGCCTTCGCATCCGAGATGCCCTCTAGCCCGCAGCAGACCCGGGCCCCTTCCGGCACGTCGCCATAGCAGAATGTCTTGACGGTCGCGCCCATCACCTGCCAGCCGGCCCGGACCAGCATCGCTGCCGCGACGCTGGAGTCGACTCCGCCGGACATTGCGCAGAGAACCGTACGACCCTCACCCGGCAGGAGACTCCGACCTGTCACGTTGATCAACCGGCTACGACGGAACGGGCCCGCGCCGCCGCCTCAACGGCCACCCGTCCGGCCTCCCGCACTTCGTGTTCCGTGGTGAAAGGCCCGAAGCTGAACCGGATAACCGCGTATTCGGCCCCGGGGTTGATTCCCATGGCTGCCAGCACGTGTGAACCCGTCTGAACGCCGCTACTGCAGGCAGATCCGCTGGAGACGGCGATTCCGGCCAGGTCCATTGACATCAACAGGGTCGCAGGGTCGGCGCCAGGAACACCTACGCTCAGCAGTTGCGGCAGACGAACGGGAGCGGATTCGGCATGCACGATCAGTCCCTCGATCCCGGTGCGCAGATCGGACGCGAGCGCCTCGCGCATGGCTGTCCAGCGGGCTGTCGCCCGGTCGATCTCGATCACGGTAGATCGAGCCGCGGCCGCGAACGCCGCCGCCCCGCACGGGTTCTGTGTGCCGGGCCAGATGGCACGCTCCTGTGAGCCGCCGTAGACGAGCGGCTCCAGTTCGATCCCGCCGCGAATCAATAGGGCTCCGATTCCGACCGGTCCTCCGATCTTGTGCGCCGTGATCGTCAGCAGGTCGGCGGGAAGATCACTCAGGGATACGGAGAGCTTTCCGAACGCCTGCACCGCATCCGTGTGAAACACGGCCCCGCTGTCGTGAGCGATCTCGCACAATTCAGCGACTGGCTGCACGGCCCCGACCTCGTTGTTCGCCCACATGACCGAGACGAGCGCTGCGCGGCCGTGTTTGCGCGCAAGCGTCACCTCGAGATCCGCCGGGTCAACGACGCCGTCCGCGTTCACGTTCAGCACGGCGACCTTCGCCCCTTCCTGGCCGGCTCGCTCCGCCGCGGCGAGGACCGCCCTGTGCTCGACGGCGGAGATGACGATCAGCGGTTCGCGCTCCATGTGAGCCCGCGCGAAACCGAGCACGGCGAGGTTGTCCGACACGGTCCCGCCAGCCGTGAACACGACGCTCGTCGCCTCTGTCTCGACGAGCGAAGCGATTTCCTCGCGTGCCTGTTCGAGCGTATCCTGAGCCCGCCGACCGAAGGCGTGTGCCGATGCCGGGTTGCAGTCCGCCTCGCCGATGCACGCTCGCCATGCATCCATCGCCTCGGGCCGCATCGGAGACGTGGCCGCATGATCCAGGTAAGTCCGATGTAGATTCATCATACTCGGCGGCAAGATGGGCCTGTCGGACGGGGAGCGCACGATCTGCGTTCAGGCTTCCCGACCAGCGATCCTTCCCCCGAACACGCAGCCGCCCAGAAAGGTCCCTTCCAGGCCTCGCTTCCCGTTCATCCCCCCGCCGCCGAACCCGGCCGTCTCGCCCGCCGCGAAAAGTCCGCCGACCGGTTCGCCGTCGTCTCCGAGTACGCGACTGGAGAGATCCGTCTGCACACCTCCCATCGACTTGCGGCTCAGGATGAACTCCCGGATCGCGACGAGCGGACCGGCCCTGGGATCGAGGATCTTCTGCGCGTTGCAGGTGCGGATCCGGTCGCCCAGCCAGCGGCGGGCGAAGGCAATGCGGCGCAGCTGGTCGTCGTCGTGGAATCGGGGCCCGAGGTCGATCCGAGCGTCGTAACTCCGGGCGGCTTCGGAAACGGTCTCGAGATCCACGCTGTCGTCCCCGACCAGGGCATTCATCCTCTCCACCAGCTCGGGCAGCGTGTCCGCGACGATGAAATCCTCGCAGTTGGCCACGACTTCCTCGTACAGCCGTCGGTCTCCAAACAGGATGCCCTGCACCAGCTGTGCACGGCTCTTGTCGCGGAACGCCGGATTGAATTCCGATCCGGAGATCGCCAGCTCCCGGAGCGCGATCTTCCGGTTCAGCAGCTGCCAGGAGTAGGACCTCTCCTCCGCGCAGATGCGCGAGACGATCTCGTGCGTGTCGTATCCGGACACGAGCGGTGTCGGGCCGATCCGCTCCCCGCGCCAGTTCAGCCAGAGGGCGGATTTCGGCGGGACGAGCGAGAGACCGTGCGCGGGAATTCGCGGTGCCCAGTGGTGCACCCCGGCCGCGTAATTCCACTGCCAGTCGAGGTGAGTGACACGGCCGCCGATCTGCTCGACCGCGTCGTGCAGTCTTCCATCGGCGAACCGATGTGCTCCGTTCAGGAGGGTTTCGGGTGGGCGGCCCAGGTCGGCCGGCCAGTGACGCCTGACACGTTCCAGGTCACCGCTGATTCCCCCCGCGGCCACGATCACCGACTCGGCCCGCGCCTCGAACTCCCTGACCAGGCCCTCTACGGTTCCGCGGCAACCGCTCACCCGCCCATCGGTCGTGTCCAGTGCCTCCACCCGATGCTCGAATCGAATCGTGAGTAGGTCTCGTCGCGGATGCGACATGAGCCGCCGGTTCAGAACAGCCGAAAGCTCGCTTCCCGTACCCCAGACGATGTGCCAGCGGGGAACGGAATTGCCCGGCACGTTGAGGCCCCGCTCGACCCACAGGGGCAGCGGCATGAAGTCGACACCGAGGCCCCGGAGCCAGCCGTACACCTCATCGTTTGCCCGATACACGTACGCTTCGGCCCACGCCTGCGGCCAGTGGTCTTCCGGTCCGAACTCCGCGTAGCTCCGCCAGTCCCGAAGCCCGAGGGACTTGCTGTCGCGAATCCGGTGCCGGCGCTGGATCGGAGTATCGGCGAACCAGAAGCCCCCGAAGCTCTCCCTGGCGAGGCCACCGAGGTTCGCCTCGA
>JAMJQL010000174.1 GCA_023554245.1 Gemmatimonadota bacterium | reverse complement strand
GACGCTCGCGAACGAAAGGGACGTTCCCTACCAGAGTCTGCTGAAGGTCTTTCTGGCAGAGCGCGTCGCCCGAGAGCGAGGCCGAAAGCGAAGTCGGGCGAAGGCTGACGTCTAACACGCGCCTGGAGCTGTCGCGGTGAGGATAGTGAACGATCGAACTGAGTCAGCGCGCAGTTCAGGCGCTGACCGTTAGCCACACAGAACGACTTGACGAACTGGTGCCGGCCATAGTAATCTTACGGGTAAGATAGGAGGTGCCGTGAGTGAGATTGCTACCACCAAGCTCAGTTCCAAGGGCCAGGTCGTCATCCCGGAGGAGATTCGGCGACGGCTCGGCCTGGAGCCCGGAGCCCAGTTCGTCGTGATCGGGGACAGGGACGTCGTCGTGTTGAAGGCGATCCATCCTCCTGATATGCGGCAGTTCGACAAGCTGGTCGGCCAGGCGCGGAGAGCTGCGAAGCGGGCCGGAATGAAGCGGTCCGATGTTGAAGCGGTCGTTCGAGAGGTTCGTGAGGGCAAGTGAAGATCGTTCTCGATACGAACGTGTTCGTGTCGGGCGTCTTCTTCACGGGCCCGCCCGCGCGAAGCCTGGAGGGACGGGAGGGTGAGCGTGGCGGTCTCCGCTGCGATTCTGGAGGAATACCGCCGGGTAGGATTCGAGCTTGGCGACCGATACGAGGGCGTAGACCTCGAGCCTCTGCTCACCCTTCTTGCCATGAACGCGGAGATTGTGGAGGCACCGGACCTCGCGGAGCCAGTCTGCGAAGATCCCGACGACGACAAGTTCCTGGCCTGCGCGCTCGCAGCCGGAGCACCGGTCGTCGTTTCCGGAGACAAGCACTTGATCCGAGTCTCAGGCTGGAGCGGAATCGAAGTCTTGCGCCCGCGGCAGTTCTGCGAGCGACACCTCGCTTCACTCCCCAGGCCTGGTGGCTAACAAGCGCCTGGAGCCGACGCGGGACCATGGTGGGAAATTCAACTGAAGCAGCGCGCAGCTCAGGCGCTCGCCGTTAGGCTGCAACACTGAGTTCCTTCAAATAAGAACAGCAGGGAGGGGAAATGCGAACATTTCAGGTTGTTCTCTTCGCTCTCGGAGTATTGTCCCTACTTGCCGCGATTCCCTTTGCCGGAAGCGTTGCTGGGGACATTTTTTGGCGCGCAGGAATGGCAACCCTATTAGGTGATATCGTCTGTATCATGCTTTGGCCACGGCGGATCCAAGATACCTGAACCCAGATTCGGACAAACCCGAACGCGAAGCACCCTAACACGCGCCTGGAGCCGACGCGAGACTATGATGGGCAACGGAACTGAAGCAGCGCGCAGCTCAGGCGCTGACCGTTAGAACACCTCCGAGCGTGGAGCAGGAATCCGTGGCCTCAAGAGCGATCTGGTTGGGTTTGGTGTCGATCGTTCTGGTGTTTGGTGGCCCGGCGCACGCACAGACGATCGCCATCACGGATGTGGCGGTGGTGCGGCCTGAGCACGATATGATCGAGCCGGGGATGACCGTAGTCGTCGTTGACGGACGGATCACAGACGTCGGGATTCGCGAATCCGTCCCGGTTCCTGAAGGTGCGACCCTGGTGAGTGGCGAGGGGCGCTTCGTGATCCCCGGGCTTTGGGACATGCATGTCCACTCTTCGACGGACTACAACCAGCGGCAGGTCTTCCTTCCACTCTTCATTGCGAACGGCGTCACAGGCGTTCGCGACCTGAACGGCGATTGCTTTGACCCCTGCGGCCCGTTCGAGAATCCGATCGATACCGTGCGGGCTTGGGCACGAGACATTGCGGCGGGTTCGCTCGTTGGTCCCCGGATCGTCGCATCCAGTCAGATCATTGGTCCCCCGGAGCCCGGGGATTCGTCGAGTGTCGAGGCGCCCGTAACGAGGGAGCAAGGGCGAGCCCTGGCACGAGAGCTCGCGGCCCGCGGGGTCGACGAAATCAAGGTGTATGACGGGATCCCCGCGGAGGCCTTCTACGGCCTTCTGGAGGTTGGCGGCGCTCTCGGGTTGCCAGTTGTCGGGCATGTCCCGCTGGCGGTTCCTGTCACGGAGGCAGCATCGGCAGGGATGCGAAGCATGGAACACCTTTTCGCCGTTGTTGACCAGTGTTCGGCCACCGAGGGCGAGCAACGGACTGCCGTGGTCGAGGCTCGGGGAAAGGGAGACTTCGAGAGGGTCTTCGCAAACCTTCTCACGAGTTTCGAGAACTTCAGCCTGGAGAAGTGCCAGCCGGTCTATCAGTCACTTGCCGAAGCTGAGACGTGGGTTGTTCCCACGCTTGTCGTCCATCGTGCGCCTGGCGACGTAAGGGCCTGGCGCCGGCACCCGGGCATCCGGTACCTGCCGCGCAACGAACTCGAGTACTGGATGGGAGCGGTCGGGGGAATGATTGGACTCCCGGGCGGACTCTCGCACTGGGACTACGTGCAGTATCGGATTGCACTGATCGCATGGGATCTTCACCGCGCAGGGGCCTCCCTGCTCGCTGGCTCGGATGCTCTAGCGACAGGGGTCTTTCCCGGCTTCGGCCTGCATGATGAGCTGGAGTTGTTGGTCGATGCTGGCCTGACCCCTGCCGAGGCACTTGTGGCGGCGACCGTCGAGCCAGCACGGTACCTGACCGCTACTGACACTCTGGGTTCTGTGGTGCCCGGCAAGGTGGCCGATCTGGTTCTACTCGATGGCAACCCACTTGAGGACATCGGCAACACCCGACGAATTCGAGCGGTTCTTGCTCGGGGGAGGCTATTCGATCGAGAGGCACTGGATGGCCTCCTGCGGCGGGCGGAGCAGGCAGCTATGGGCCGGTAGGTGACATTGTTCTAACAAGGAATTGCTGCAGTCGCGGGCTGTCTGGCAGGTAGGTTTCGCTTGTTAGCGGACAGGCCGCGCAGCAGAATTCCGAGACGTTAGGCATCAGCATTTACTGTCGGAATGCGCTTTGGAGAAATGAACAACCTAAGGTCCATCGCGTTGGCATTCGCGCTTCTGCCGAGCCCCCTTCTTGGCCAGTCGGAGGCCGTCGTCAGGCGACTGGTCCTGCAGGGGGTCAGTGTGGTCGACGCTTCGCTGGAAGCCTCCTCCCGGCCGAACCGGACCATCGTGATCGCTGGGGGCACGATCGAGGATGTGTTCGAGACGGGGGCCAAAGACGTTCCGGCTGATGCGGAACTGTTGGACTTGCCCGGACGATTTGTAGTACCAGGCCTGATCGACGGGCACCAGCATTTCTCGCTGGGCTCTACAGAGCGGAGAATGGCCCGCCTCCGATTCCTGCTTCGGGCGGGGATCACAACCGTCCGCGACCCCTCGGGCGATGCCAGAGTCCTGGGGTACCTGGGCCTTCAGGCCGAAAGAGGCGAGATCCTGGCGCCTGAGATTTTCTACGCGGCTCTGATCGGTGGACCGGGGTTCTCCGAGTACGGCCCGGTCGCCGCGATAAGTGATGGCTACACTCCCGGCCTGGCGCCCTGGGTGCGCGAAGTCGGGGATACGACGGATCTGGAGCGCGTCATGATCGAGGCCCGGGCGGTGGGCGCCCGGGGTATCAAAATGTATCGGTACCTCTCGCCGGAACTGACGTTGAAGGTAGCCGAGGCCGCCCACGCGGAGGGCTTGTTGGTGTGGAGCCACGCACGTATTCGGGGGCACAACGGTTCAGATATATGGGCTACCCGACCTAGTCAGGTGGTCCAGGCTGGCGCGCTCGTTCTGTCACACGCCGGACATTTCGCTTGCGAGGTCCAGCCCTGCAGGAGTGGAGAGGAACGAGGTCGTGCAGTGGCCACGGTCCCACCAGACCACCCGGCGATCCGGGCCGTGCTCCAGGACATGGCCGATCGGGGTACGATCCTGGACCCCACGCTGGTGAACGCAGAGGTCGCAAACGACGAAGCCTACTGGCTGCGATTCGCCGCAGAGGTGACGAGCCTAGCGATCGAGATGGGTGTCCCAATTATGGCGGGTCCCGACATTCCCGATAACCCCGACGACCAAGAGTTTCCGCTCCTGAATCGCGAACTCGAACTCCTCGTGTCCGAGGCGGGCCTCTCTCCGTGGGAGGCCCTGGTAGCCGCGACGGCAACGGCAGCCCGGGCGATTGGTGAGGAACGGCGTCGGGGTATGATTCAACCGGGGATGAGGGCGGACCTTGTGGTCCTCGAAGCTGATCCATTGTCGGACATCCGCGCCCTCCGGAGCCCCGCGGTGGTCATTAAGAACGGGGAGATCGTGTCGCAGGCACGGTGAGGATGATTACCGCCGAGACTGCTCAACATTTCGCCCCGAGCCTCGTCGCGACGACCGGCCCATGGGGAGCGTCGGGCACTCCTTCGTCACATGCGCCGTCACGGGTGCTACCTGAAGCGCGAAGGCAATTCCCATTCACTCTGGTGCAAACCACAGACCGGCGAAGTCCAAGCCGTCCCTCGACACACAGAGATCGCAGATCGACTCGCCCAGCG
>JAMJQL010000173.1 GCA_023554245.1 Gemmatimonadota bacterium | reverse complement strand
CTCTCGCCGTACTCCTGGTTTCCTGTTGTCCGCTTCTGTTTGCTTCAGCCTGCGATTCTGCACAGGAAGAGACCGCGACAACGGAGAAGGTCGAGCCCACGGCCGGTCTGAACGCTCAGTCTGCGTCGCAGGACCGGATCGAACTGGTCGCCACCTCGCCGCACCAGTGGACCGGGATCGGTGTCGCCTCCAGCGGCCGCATCTACGTCAACTTCCCGCGCTGGTCGGAGGATGTGCCGATCTCGGTCGGATACCTGGGCGATAGCGGCCGCGTGCTGCCGTTTCCCGACGCCGCCTGGAACAGCTGGGAACCGGGAGATGGTGATTTCACCAGCCGGTTCGTCGCCGTTCAATCGGTCGTGGCGGTGGGAGACGACGTATGGGTGCTCGACACGGGACGTCCCCGCTTCGGGACGATCCTGCCGGCCGCGCCGCGGCTGATCCGGTTCGACGAGGATGGGCGGAAGCTGGCGGAGTACTCGGCCGACGCCGTGGTGCATCCTGATAGCTACCTGAACGACGTGCGATTCTCGGCCGACGGATCCCGCGCCTACATCACCGATTCGGGCGCGGGCGGCCTGGTGGTGATCAACCTCGAGACGGGAGCCGCACATCGGGCGCTGGACGGCCACCCCTCCACCATGGCCACCGGCACGCGGGTGGTCATCGACGGGAAGCCATGGGGATCGGAAGACGATCCGCCGCAGGTTCACGCCGATGGGATCGCGCTGTTCGGGGAGCACCTCTATTACCAGGCTCTCACCGCGCGCACCCTGTACCGCGTTCCGCTGGAGCTGCTCGAGCGGGACGTTTCCGCTGAAACGCGCGCCGCCGCGGTGGAGGCCGTCGCGGAAGTGGGACCATCCGACGGGTTGATCGCCGGCCCGGACGGATCGATCTACCTCTCTTCGCTGGAGCAAAACGCCGTACGCGTGCTGCGACCCGGCGGGGCGATCGAGGTCGTGGCGCAGGATCCGCTCATCGCATGGCCCGACTCGTTCTCGTTCGGGCCGGACGGGACACTTTTCGTGACGACCTCGCGGATTCACCAGGGACCGGTTCCTCCCGCGCCGTACGGCGTGCTGCGCATATCCGTTCGCTGAACGCAGCCGGAATGCACCCATGAGATGGGCGATCGGTCCGAAACCTGCCCATGATCGATACGGTGGATTCCTTCGCCCGATTGGCGGGTAGGGGGGTACGGAAGAGTCCGAAGGCAGGTAAAATGGATCTCAACTCCATGTATGGAGCGAAGATAGCCGTCGTCGATGACGAAACGGCGAACGTGGAGCTGCTCCAGCGGCTGCTCGAGATGGAGGGGTACACGGGGGTGTCCGGGTACACGGATCCACGTGAATTCCTCGACTCCTGCCGCATCCTGCCACCCGATATCGTTCTGCTCGACCTGATGATGCCGGACCTGAACGGCTTCGAGGTGCTCGAACGACTGCGCGGAAGCCTCGATGATTTCGACTATCGGCCGGTCATGATCATCACCTCCGATGACGACCGGGACACGAAGCGGCAGGCGCTGTCGAGCGGTGCGCGGGACTTCCTCGCCAAGCCGGTCAGCCCGGTGGAGGTCCGACTTCGGGTACGCAATCTCCTGCAGACGCGCTTCCTGCAGCTCGAGCTGCAGCGGCATGCCGAGCAGCTCGAGGATCGAGTACGGACCCGGACGGCGGAGCTCGAGGAGGCGCGCCTGGAGATCCTGGAGCGTCTCGCGCTGGCCGCGGAATACCGGGACGACGCCACAGGCGAACACACGCGCCGCGTGGGCCGTGAATCCGCCGCGCTGGCCGAGGCCCTGGGCCTGCCTTCGGATCAGGTAGAGGACATCAGGCGGGCTGCTCCGCTGCACGATGTCGGGAAGATCGCCCTGCCGGACACGATCCTCCTGAAGCGGGGATCGCTGGCCGAGGACGAGACCACACTGATGCGTGAGCATACGACGGTCGGCGCGAGCATCCTCTCCGGAAGCCGGTTTCCGATGATGCGGATCGCCGAGGAGATCGCCCTCCATCATCACGAGTGCTGGGACGGAACCGGGTACCCGGACGGCCTGAGGGGCGAGCAGATTCCGCTCGCCGCGAGAATCGTCGCCGTGATCGACGTATTCGACTCGCTCACTCACGCGAGAGTCTACAAGCGGGCCTGGACTACGGAAGAGGCGCTGGACGAGATCGAGAGCCTCGCCGGCACCAAGTTCGACCCGGCCGTCGCAGAGGCGTTTCTGCGCATGCACGGCAGGGTGCCTGCCGGCACGGCTACCGACACTACTCATCTGGACGAGGCAGGACACGAATGAAGACGTCGAAGACCGGGTTATGGACCTGCCTCCTCGCTGTCGCGGGCCTCGTCGGCTGCGCCTCCGCCCCTCCGCCGGGTGCCGGAAAGACGGAGGCACCAGAACGGTATACCGACGCGCTGGAAGCGATCGAACAGGGCGATCGCGCGCTCGGACGCGCGGAACTGATCCGGGTGCTTGAGTACTGCGGGACATCGATACTCGGGGAGAGGATCGCGATTTCCCTCATGACCGATGCTCTGGATCCGGAGCATTCGGATCCGGACTTCGCCGCGAAGCTCGCGCATGCCTACCTGAGTCAGCCATACCGGTCGGCCTGGGCGGAGCAGGTCGCCACTTCCACGTATCTCGTCGCCCGGAACCTGGGGGGCGAGGTCGAGGGAGAGGAACCGATCTTCCCGTCGGCCGATCCGGAAGATCTTCCTGACGAGTGTCGGGAGGATCCGACCGTGCCGAACTGGCGAGAGCCGGTGGAGATTCCGGAGCTCTCCGCGCCTTCGATCTCGGGCCGCGTGGGAGACCTGGAGCGAACCGTCGCGGAACTGCAGGCAGAACTGGACCGGGTACGGGAGACGCTGAGACCATGAGCGACCATTCGCCGATCTCGCTTCCAGCCCTGACGGTAAGGAGGCAGCTGCTCTTCTCGCTGTTCGCCGTCGCCTTGCTGCTCGCCGGTCCGGCGATTTACAGCATCGGGCGACTCCAGGCCGTCCGGGACATCGCCTTCGAGCTGCACGACCGGCATGCGGCGTCTCGTGTGGCAGTCGGCGAACTCAGGGCTGCCCTGGCTGAAGCCGATCGGCTGCAACGCAGCTACATCGTCACCGGGGACTCCGCCACGCGCGCGCAGATGCTCGAGGCGCTGGCCGAGACGAGGGCGAGCTACAGGCGGAGCGCAGCGCCCGAGTACGGCGTCTCCGATCTTTCGATCGGACGGACGCTGAACGAGCTGGACGTGGCGGCGTACCGCATCGACGAACTGGTCCAGAACGGGGCCGCGGCCGAGGCGACCGACTACTTCCGCGAGATCCGGCACCTGTACGGTGATGCCGACGAGGCCGTCGACGCCATGGCTGGCGCGATCGACCGGCAGAGCGCCGAGGCCACGATGCGAGCGGAGACCATCGCGGCAGCGGCGGTAACCTCGGCCTTGATCGCCCTGGTCGGCGCACTCGCGATCGCCCTGATCCTTGGATTCGGGATGACGCAGCTGGTGACGCGTCCGATCGAGCGGCTCAGGTACGCGATGAGCAGAGTCGCTGAAGGTGATTTTGACACCGGCGCGCCGATAGAAGTCAGCCGACGGGACGAATTGGGCGACCTGGCTCGGTCGTTCGAGTCTATGACTGACCAGCTCGCCGAGCTGAATCGGCTCAAGGCGGAGTTCGTCAGCAAGACGAGCCACAATCTCAAGACCCCGATCAACGTGATCGGCGGTTACACGGAGATGCTGGACGAAGGCCTGTTCGGCGAGCTGGAGGAGAATCAAGCGGAGGCCGTCCGCGGTATCCGCGAACAGGTGGAGGCGCTGGAAACACAGGTCCGGCAGCTCGTGGACCTGAGCCGCATGGAAGCGCATGCGTTCACTCTGCGGGAGCACCAGGTATATCTCGCTGATCTGCTGCTCGGCGTACAGCGCTCCTTCGAAGCGCTCGCGAAACAGAAGGAGATCCATTTCGAGATCAGCACGGATCCATCCGCGCCGGCTACGATCTTCGGGGACGAGGACCGGCTGCGGAACGAGGTTCTGGGCAATCTCCTCGCGAACGCTTTCAAGTTCACGGAAGCGGGAGGCAGCGTCTCCGTTCAGGCTACCGGTTCTCCGGAAGGACTCGTAATCGAGGTGTCGGATACCGGCCTCGGTATCGAGGAGGCGTACCTGGAACGGATTTTCGACAGCTACTACCAGACGGGAAACGGAAAACGGGCCGCCGGCTCCGGCCTCGGCCTCGCGATCGCAAAGGAAGTCGTCTCCCGGCACGGCGGCGACATCACGGTATCGAGCGCGGAGGGCGAGGGGGCGACCTTCCACGTGGTCCTGCCCGTCGCCGGGAACGAAACGGATCCGCAGACGGGCTGACGTCGGCTCGAACTGGTAGCGTTGCCGGGCACCGTCCCGTATCTTCGCCGGCCCGGA
>JAMJQL010000172.1 GCA_023554245.1 Gemmatimonadota bacterium | reverse complement strand
TCAGCGGCAGGCCGGGTGTCGTCCGATGTCCCGCACGTCCACCGTACGACGTCCTCGCTGATCGATCGTCTGCTGCACGCACTGCCCCGTTGACCTGTTGTACCAGATCCCGTAGCCGGTGTTGGCGTCGCCGAACTGGTCGACCTCGCGGAACCCCCAGTCGTTGAGACGCCGGTTAGCATCCGTGACGGACATGTTGTTCACGCTGGCGAGTTGGGTGTGCGCATAGCTGGGCTGGTACCCGGTGGAGTACCGGCCGGTATGGTCGCGGTAGGACGAGTTGTGCGTGCGCTGCCCGACCCCGGACCGGTAGCCCCTCTGGTAGGCCTCCGTTCCGTTGAAGTCGTCGAAGTGATGGGCATACAGACCGTCTCGATATCCCCGCTCGAACTCCTGTTCACCGAATGCATCGTAGCCGTGCTTTCCGGTCTCGTGGTGGTGAGACTTGTGATCGGACGCGGCGAGCGCACCGATCAATGCCGCCGCTCCGACTGCCACGATTGCGGCGACAGCATCGTCATCACCTCCCGAACTGACGTTCGTCTGGTTGCAGTCCGAGCCAGGGCTCTCGGTGATACTCGCGTAGCGGCCGTTCTGCGTCGCGACGGTGACGCACTCGCGCCGGGAACCATTCCACCAGTTGCTGTACGAGCGGTCCGACGACTTCTGGGTGTCGATGTGGACGTAACCCCGGTCGTGCATCGCCTGGTCGCCGCCCCGTGCCTGCGCGCCGACGAGGTCTGCCAATTCGTAGGGCGTCGCCTGCGCGGAGGCGGAAGACGGAGCCAGCAGGCCGGTCGCGATGACCAGACCGGTACAGAAAACGATCGAGCGATTCATCCAGTTCCTCTCATTCTTCGAGTCGGCCAGTCCATCGGGCGGGCCATTGTACAGATTGCCTGTAGATGATTTCAACCGCACCCTGGAACGATGAGGCGGAACCGCGCGCGTGACGCACGTGTGACGGGCGGTGTTCATGCTACGGATGTATCTTGATCAGGCCCCGGCTCACCGCCCATCCGATAGCGGAGCCGAGATGGCGACCGCGCCGGCGGACCCGCCGTCATCGAGCGGAGAGAGCATGCGTGTGCCGGAGCACGGGGCGGGACCTTCAGCGGGCCCCGCCCTTCTTTTCGCCCTTGACCGATCCGGCCTACTTCGATTACCCCTTGGCCGGGCCAGCGAGGCAGCCGACTCCACCCGCCTCAGCGCAATTGACGGAATCTCGAACGAAGAAGGCAACGCTACGTGCTGTTCAACTCGCTGACCTTCGTACTCTTCTTCGCGATCGTTCTCGCGCTGCACAATCTGCCGCTTCCCTGGAAGACGAAGAAGCTCAACCTTCTGCTCGCGAGCTACCTGTTCTACGCGGCGTGGAACCCGCCCTTCGTCCTCCTGCTCTGGCTCTCGACCGCCGTCGACTGGGTGGTCGCCCGAAAGATCTTCGAGTCGGACCGCCCCTCACGGCGAAAGGCGCTACTCGGGGTCAGCATGGCGGTGAACCTCGGGCTGCTCGGCTATTTCAAGTACGGCGGGTTCCTGCTCGAGAACTGGCAGGCGCTGATGAATACGATCGGCGTCACCTGGACGGCGCCCGGCTGGGACATCGTTCTTCCCGTCGGCATTTCGTTTTACACCTTCCAGACCATGGCCTACTCGCTGGACGTGTATCTGCGCCGCGCCGAGCCGGCGGACTCGCTCCTGGACTTCGCGCTGTTTGTCACCTTCTTTCCCCAGCTCGTTGCCGGTCCTATTGTTAGACCAACACAGCTGATCCCGCAATTCCGGGTTCCCGTGAAGGCGAATCGCAGTCAGCTGCTCTGGGGCCTGGGCCTGATCACGCTCGGCCTGTTCCAGAAGATGGTGATCGCCGACGGGGCGCTGGCGCCCGCGGCCGACGCGGTGTTCGGTGCCGAAAAGGCGGTTCCCTTCTCCGACGCATGGCTCGGAACCCTGGCCTTCGCCGGGCAGATCTTCTCGGACTTCGCCGGCTACTCGACCGTCGCGATCGGCGTCGCGCTCTGCCTCGGATTCTCGCTTCCGGACAACTTCCGTTTCCCGTACGCGGCGATCGGGTTTTCGGACTTCTGGCGCCGCTGGCACATCTCGCTCTCCACCTGGCTGCGCGATTACCTGTACATCCCGCTCGGAGGGAACCGGAAGGGCTGGCACCGCACCCAGCTCAACCTGATGATCACGATGCTGCTCGGCGGCCTATGGCACGGCGCGGCCTGGACCTTCGTGGTCTGGGGTGGGCTGCACGGCCTGTATCTCGGAATCGAGCGTTTCGTGCGGGAACGCTGGGGCGAGGCGAAGGTCGCGAAGACGGCTGGCTTTCGTTTCGGGCTCGCGCTCCTCACGTATTTTCTGGTGAACATCACCTGGGTCTTCTTTCGGGCGCAGGATTTCGGTACCGCCCTGCGAATGATCCACGCCATGCTCGGCCTTCCGGTCGGTGAGACCGAACTGGTTCTCTCCTCGTTCCTGGTCATCACGGTGCTCGTGGTAACGATCGGAATGCTGGCGGTGCACTGGTACATGCGGAACCGGCGCCTCGAAGAGGTCGTGGCGAATTCCCCGTGGTGGCTCACCGGAATCATCTGGGCGGGAATGCTCTTCGCGATCGTGATAACACAGGGAACGGGCAATGCCTTCATCTACTTCCAGTTCTAGTCGCGATCCGGTCATCCTGCGGCGGATCCCAGAGGTCCGCTGGCCGGC
>JAMJQL010000171.1 GCA_023554245.1 Gemmatimonadota bacterium | reverse complement strand
CGGTACGAGAATCGATCCGTCTGAGAATATCGCCACCTGCGAGACCGAGCGTCGCGCGGTGTCACCGGGCGACGGAACGTACACGGCCGTGGACGTGATGCTGTAAAGGACCCGTCCACCTGCGATCTCCGTCAGCTTCCTCGGAGTGACCGTGACCGTGGTGAGGGAATCGGGCGTGTAGGTCGCGCCGCTCGTTCCGTTCGTGTTCGAACCGATGTAGCTCTTGAGCCCACCGTCCGCCGCCTGGAAAGCCCGGGTGGAGGCGTCCATGTTTTCGGCGATCCGAATATCCGATCCGGTCGAGACGACGCCCGCCGCGGCCAAAGCCGTGAGGCCCACGAGGGCGATCAGGACGATTACCAGCGCCGCCCCCCGCTCGTTACCGATCGTCCGATCCATCCTGCCGTGGGTCGATTCCCTGTTCATTCGCCACCCGCCGCTCGCGCTGAATGTAAGAGTCTTTCGGAGCCAGACCGTGTAACCTGATCTGCAACCGCGAGGCCAGCGCCTCCGACCTCATCGCCAATCTCACAAAACGTTGTGAATAATGAGTTTACGGGTGGTGTGAGCACTCCTGCGTACCCGGATGTCGCCTGATGCCCGAAGAGCGATACGACAGCAATGCAAGATTTTGCATGAAACAGTCCATGTGTTTTTGAGCCGCTGCAGTCGTTGACTCAGAGCAACACGTCTGGAGTCAGGTGCCCTCGGGCAACACGGTTAGCAAGATTCGCCATGACAGCTACTTGTCAGGAGTCGGGCCGCGGCATAAGTCTCGTCCGATTCTTGCGTCGCGACCAAGCCCAACGTTGGGGCCTCAACAGCCGTTCCCCCCGGATCGGTCCTACTGAAAGGAGTCTTGATGAATGCTCGCAGATGGACAGTGCTCGGAGCGACCGTCGCCTTCGCCTTCGTGGTCGGCGCGTGTCAGGAAGCTCCCACGGAGCCCGAGACCGCCTCGTTCGACAAGCCGGCGCCGGTAATCGAGAACAGCAACGGCGCACCCAGCGGCAAGCACTACAACCTCAACATCATCGGCGTGCCGAAGACGAAGACGGCCGACATGACCGGAAACAACGGTCACAGGATATTCGTCGGACTCGGCAGGCAGGGTGAAGTGACGAAGAACACGAAGATCCTCCTGACCGAAGGGGAGTTCGCGGTCCTGGATGCGAACGGAACGGACGGAGAAGCCGCGTTCCAGTTGCCGAATCCGGATCCCGACTGTGACGGGACGACCGACTACAGCGTGTACGTGCGCGCACTCGGAAAGCCGGGCGGTTCCGCCGACATGCAGACCTGCTACACGGACACCTCGGGCACCTGGTGCGCCGCGGACGTGAGCGGCGGGGTCAGCCAGATCACGATCACCCGGTCGCCCGGGAAGCAGAAGTTCTCGAACGAGAGCAAGGACCTGCTCTATGTGGACTACTGCACCGAGTGGGATACGACCACCAGCCCGTGGACGTGCCTCGACTGGACGATCATCCCGTTGTTCGGCGAAGAGGTGGACGAGTACTACTGGGATTACGACAACAACGGTCTGAAGCTCGCGCAGCTCCGCTTCTATCCGATCTCCACGGTCGCATGGACGGACGAAGAGGTGGTCTGCTCAGACGAGAGCTGATCACTCGCGGCCGAGTCCGGATCCCCGGGCTCGCCTGAAGCAGGCCTAAGATTCGCGAGGCGCCGCCGGGTCACCGAGCCTGGTGGCGCCTCGCGTCTCTACGCCGGTCATCCATCCGGACCCGTCGCGTGTCTAAACGGGTAACAGAGCCCCGAAACACCAGGGGCCGGATTCTCAATCCGCTGGCGACGGCTCCGCGCACGGAATAACCTCGGTACGTTATGGGCGAGTTTCTGCATAAACTGGCTGAGAAGAGATTGGTCCAGACGGCGGCCGTGTATGCGGGTGGCGCCTGGCTCCTGCTCGAAGCCACCGATTTCTTCGTGGACAACTACGGGCTGGCGCCCCGCCTGCTCGATATCGCCGTACTGCTCATCGTCCTCGGCTTTCCCGCGGCCCTGATCATCGCGTGGTATCACGGCGAGAAGGGCCGCCAGCAGGTGGCTCGCACCGAGGCCTCGCTGCTCCTGACCCTGGCCGTCCTCGCCGCGATCGGCACCTATCGGATCTCGGTCGGCGAGGAGGTCGGTCCGATCGGGAACGGAATGAGTCCCGCTTCGCAGATGTCTGCACCGGAAGGGAGCGGCGCAGCGCTCGGGGAGTTTTCGGTGGCGGTGCTGCCGTTCGTGAACAGCACGGGTCAGGACAGCCTCGACTGGCTCGGCCCCGGCATCTCGGACATGCTCACCTCGAGCCTCGCCCGCACCGGGGACCTCAAGGTCGTGAGTCCACAGAGGTTGTTCGAGCTGCTCCGGGAAGTGGGCCGCGAGGAGACCGACCAGATTCCCGACGACGTGGCCATGAACATCGCTTCGGCCTCGGGCGCTCGCCGGATGGTGCGCGGCTCCATCCACGGTCAGCCCGGGGACCTGGCCGTCGAGGCGCAGCTGATCGATCTCGACGACGGGACCATCGTGGCTGCCGAACGTGTGCGAGGGGACGATGTATTCGCGCTCTCGGACTCGGTGGCCAGCCTTCTATCCGGTCGGGTCGTGGCCGCGGCCGGTCCGCCTCCCGCGAAGGGCGGGCTCGCCATGGGCGACCGGCGACCAGGTGGTTCACCCCGTCCCTCCCTCGCTCTGGTGGGTGATATCGACAAGCTGAAGGAATTCCAGCTCGATCTCAGACAGACCTGGGACTCGTTGAGCGTAGACAGCATCGGCGCCCGATATCGGATGGTGGAATTGCTCGAGCAGGTGCCGGGCCGCGAGGAAGAGGTTCGGCAGGCGCTCGAGGAGATTGTTCAGATCGATCCCGGGCAGGCGCGTGCCTGGTCGCGGCTGGCGCGCGTCGCGGTCGTTCAGGGCGATGAGGAGGCGGCGAATCAGGCGCTCGAGCGCTACATCACGGTCGTGGAGGATCCGACACAGGCCCGGCTCGAGTCAGGCAGGGTATACGAGGGACTCGACCGGGTGGACGCGGCACGGGCGCAGTATCGTGCTGCGCTGCAGATCGACCCGGCTGACAGCCGGGCTATGGGACGACTCTCCAACTCGTATCTGAAGCAGGGAGACCCTTCCGGTGCGCGAGATGCTCTCGAGCCGTGGATCGAGTACCCCGATCCGGCGGTTGCGGCGCACGCGCGACTGCTCACCGGCGATGCATGGGCCTGGGAAGGGGAATTCGAGCGTGCCGTGGAGTACTACCGACAGGTAGAGACGATCGGGAACGCCCAGGACAGTCCCGATCTGAGAGCTGACGGTCTCGAGGGCGCGCTGGCCGTGCAGTGGGCGGCGGACAGCGCCTGGGGCGGAACCCGGCTCGGTCGATATCGATCCATCTGGAAGCTGCTGGAGCTGGGCCGCCTGGACGAAGCGAGGAACGTGGTCGAGGCAGCGGAACGGGTTCAGGTCACCGAGGCCGACAGGATCCTGCCCGTTGATTATCACGTCATCCTCTACGCGAAAGGCCGGGTCTACGAAGCTCGCGGACACCGCGATGCGGCGATCGACGCATACCGGCAACTGCTCGCTGACTGGGGCGACGAGATCGAGTCATTGCCCCGGTTCCGGGATGCGCCTCAGCGACTCCAGGCACTGGAGGGCTAGTCCACCGCCGCATCGAGCCTGCCGCCGCCTGCCGGTCCAGTTCCGCTGCCGTCATCCACCCTTGCCCCACCTTCGATTCGTTCCCACAGTAGACCGGATCATTGCGTCGGCAGCGGAACCGACAAACTCGGAAGGAGCCATGAGCGAAGAGTCGATCGGCGGAGGCAGTGGAATCGCGCGGGAGCACCGATCCGACGACGCTCCGGCCTACCTGGTTCAGCGAACCTCGCGCCTGCTGCGGGTGCTGTTTCTCAAGGTCGTCGATACGACCGAGACCGGAGTGACGCCGGAGATGTGGCGAGTGCTCTCCCGCCTCCTGGCCCGCGACGGGCAGTCGCAGTCCGAGATCGGTGCGGCGCTGTTCCGGGACCGGCCGAACACCTCGCGCATTCTCAACGGGCTCGAACAGCGGGGGTACATCGCGAGGGAGCCCGATCCGGACGACCGTCGTCGAACCCGGATTCGGATCACTGCTGCGGGCCGGGCCTTCGTAGCCGAACGGGCACCTCTGGCGATCCAGGTGCGGGACCGGCTGTACGAAGGAATTCGTCGCAAGCGCCTCGACGCGATGAGGGAGACGATCCGGGAGATCGAGGAAAACGCCCTGACGATTCTGCAGGAGCTCGAAGAAGGGGTGTTCGAGCCGCTCGAAGACGAGACGACCGGCTCCGATGCGTCGTCGGCGAAGCGCAAGCGTAAAAAGAAGAAGAAAAAGAAGAAGAAGTGAGGAAATGCGAGACGGCCCGAGGGCACCGCCCTCCGGCCGTCTCGGCGTCGAACGCAGGTTGAGCGTTCGGCTCAGCCCGACTTCTTGAGGCGGATCGAACCGTTGACGGTCTCGAGGCTCAGGTCACGCCCGCCGCCTCCGATCGTGCCTTCCATCTTCCGATTCGAGAATTTCCCCTGGATGGTCAGCGGGAAGTCGGTCTCCAGGCCGCCGTTCACGGTGCTCGCCTTCACCCGTGCGCCGGCGTTCGCCGGCATCTCGACCGTGATGCTGCCGTTGACCGTGTTGAAATCCAGGTCCCCCGTCCAGTCGGCGCGGCCCATAGATGCCTTGATGGAGCCGTTCACCGTGTTCGCCTTGGCGAGACCGCTCGTCGATACGTTGATGCCGCCATTGACGGTGGAGGCCCGGATGTCACTCTGGAGTCCAGCTGCGTCCACGCCACCGTTCACCGTGTTCGCCCGGAATTCCACGCCCGCCGGGACTTCGACGACGAAGTGCACCGAGACGTCGTTGTCCCGGGAACTCAGGTGGCCGGCATCGCCGGGCTTGCACTCGTTCTTCCGGCCGCCGTCGTCGGGATAGACGGCACAGATCGTAACGCCATCGCCGTGCTCGACGACCTCGATCCGGACTTCGCTCGGATCGTCGTCACGCCCCTTCTTCTCGGCCCGAACGCGCACTTCGGAGCCCGAGGTGTAGGTCGCGTCGATGTCTCCGTTGATCCCCTTGATTTCGACCCCGTCCCCGCGGTCCACGCGGCCCTGCCACTCGAACTCCTGTGCGTTCGAGCTTCCCGGCAGGACGGCGATGGCCGCAGCGATCAGCGCCGCGATCGTCGTTCCCCTCATCATGATCTTCCCTCCTCCACGCGACTACGGCCGCAGCAGTTGAATGATACCATCGAACGTCGAGATCTCGAGCAGCGCCTTACCGGATCCCAGCGTGAACGAGAAGCTCCGCTGGTCCATGTCTCCCGAGAGCGTCACCGGGAAATCGGCTTCCAGGTCGCCGCTGAAGGTCGAGACCGACACCCGGGCGTTCGTACCGTCGGGCACGGTGATCGTGATGTCGCCGTCGTGCGTCGACAGGAAGTACCTGCCGTCGTCACGGATCGAGCCGCGGTACAGCAGGTCTCCGTCGACGGTGTTCACCTCGACGTTGTCGGAGGTGATTCCCTCGAGCGTGATGTCCCCGTCCACGTTCTGCACCGAGATAACGCCCGAAGACTGACGCACGAACACGTCACCATCCACTGAAACGAGTGCGATGTTGCCTTCCGCGCCCTCCAGGGAAACGCCTCCCTCTACCGAGTTCAGCGTGATGTTCCCACGTCCGCCCTGCAGCTTCACACCGCCCTCTACCGTATTGACGGCGACGTTGGATCCGAGTCCCTCGGCATCGAACTCCATCTCGATGCCCGCGACTTCGACCGACATCCGGTTCGGAATCGTGATGTCCAGGTCGGTGAAGTCATCTCCGAGCCGCTCGGGACGGACCCGCACGGCGAGCGTGGGCGCCGAGTAGCGAATCTCCACGGCGTCGTCGCCTTCGTAGTCGGCGACGACCCGGGCCTGCGCCTGGTTCCACGTGCGGATCGTCACCGAACCTTCCATCACGTTGTGGATCTCCAGACGCCCGTCTGCAGCGACCGCCAGCGTCGTATCGGTCTGCTGCTGCGGGGCCACCGCGAGAGTGGCGAGCAGAGCTGCCGAAAGTTGCGTGATCATGGTTCGTTCCTTCCTCTTCTACTTCAGGTCCGCACCGCGGTCAGCGCGGCGGCCTTCTCCAGTAGTCTGACCTTGCGCGACTTCGAGTCGGCGAGGTGCCTGTTGAGCCATACGTTCCCCGGGTCCGCTTCGAGCGCCGCCGAAGCGCTCTCGATAGCCCGGTCGATCGTGGCCAGGCTTTCTTCGATGATCCGGACGGTCGAGCTGTCCAGATTGTCGCGTCCCTCAGCGAGGCGCGCTTCCAGCGCGGCGATTGCGACATCCGACTTGCGTGAGGGATTCCGCGGTTCGGCACTCTCCACCAGCCGAACCGGCAGTTCACCGACTCTCGGCGAGGTCGTCGCCGCTTCCGGCGTCTCTGCCGACACGGTCGCAGCCGGCTCGCCGCCCACGAACTCACCCAGCGAACTCGCCATCCACAGCGCGCCGGTGCCCATGACCAGTGTCGCGATCATTGCCGCGGCGAACTGCGGAACGGTGAAGGTGAGCCTGCGCCGGGAATCCCGGGCCGGTTTCAGCTCCACCACCCGCTCGGCATCGATGCGCGCGGCGATCGCAGGCCAGAGGTCCGTTTCGGGTCCCCTGTCATCCACGTCGCCGGCCACCCGCTTCACCTCCCGGAGCTGTTCGAGCAGCCCCGCGAGTTCGGCGTCGGCCTCGAGTGCCTGCTCGAGCGCCGCGCTTTCGGGTTCGGACAGCTCACCGTCCAGGTACTCCGAGAGTCTCTGGAACCGGTCGTCGTTCATCGTCTCGTCCCTCGCATTTCTCAGCGACTCAGGTATCGTCGCAGGATCATTCGCGCCCTGTGCAGCTGTGCCTTCGTCGTTCCCGTCGTGACACCCAACAGTTCGGCGATCTCCCGGTGCCGGTATCCCTCCACGTCGTGGAGAACGAACACCTGTCTCGCCCCGTCCGGCAGCCGTTCCAGCGCCGCCTCCAGTTCCAGTCGCACGGTCGGACTCTCCCTCGTCCGCGATTCCCGCTCGAGCACGGCTTCCCCGTCTCCGATGAATCGCTCTCTCCTTCGCCCGAGCTCCTTGCGTCTGCCCAGGACCAGGTTCACCGCGACCCGGTGCAGCCAGGTGCCGAACGCCGCGTCTCCGCGGAAGGAGTCCAGCTTCGACCAGGCCCTGACGAACACGTCCTGCGTCACTTCATCGGCCAGGTCGTCTCCCAGCATGCGCCTCGTGAGACCGTGAATTCGCGCCACGTGCGCCCGGTACAGCCGCTCGAATGCCTGGACGTCGCCGGCCGCAGCGCGGCGTACATCGTCCTGCTCGTCCGACGATCCGCGGGGGTCGTCGTTTCGCGATTCGGCCAATGCGGTCCCCGTGTTCATGCAGTCGATTGGATAGCGGGTGTGCGCCAATGGTTGACGCCCCCTTCCACGTTGCGCAACGGCGCCGCCGGACCGAGCATGGGCGGCATGGACACGAAATCGGGTTCCGGGTCGCCTGGCGGGCATGGCGCCGCGGTGTGGTATCGCACCTTCGGCTGTAAGGCGAACCAGTACGACACGGAGCGGATGCGGCAGGAGCTCGAAAGCCGGGGAGCCGTGACCGTGGACGATGTCGCACAGGCGGACACGGCCGTCCTGAACACCTGCACGGTGACCGAGGCTGCCGATCGCGAGGCGATGCGCACGATTCGGCGCCTCGCCCGTCGTCATCCCGAGCTGCGCCTGGTGGTCGCCGGCTGCTCGTCGGCCCTTCGTGCGGCCGAGTACGAAGAGATGCCCCAGGTGGACGGAGTGATTCGCGGGCACGATCCCGTGGCGGTCGCTTTCACCGTAGCACCAGAGATTCACCTCGCGGCTACCGACGAAGAGCCGATCGGCGGGACTCTCTTGCGTTCGAATCGCCGGGGAAGCCGGGGCTGGCTGAAGATACAGGACGGCTGCGATCGGAAGTGCTCCTTCTGTGCGACCCGATTGGCCCGTGGCGCGAGCCGCTCCCGTCCGCCGGCCGAGATTCTCGCCGAGGCCGAGCTTCAGGCCGGATCGCATGCCGAGCTGGTCCTGACCGGCATTCACATCGGGCACTACGGGCTCGACCTCGGAGACGGCACGACTCTCTCGTCACTCGTCGAGAACCTGCTGGTGCGTCTGCCCGACGTGCGGTTCCGACTGGGCTCGATCGAGGCCACCGAGATCGACGACGCGCTGGTCGAGCTGATGGCGGGTTCCGGAGGGGCTCTCGCTCCGCACCTGCATGTTCCGATGCAGAGCGGCAGCGACGCGGTTCTGAAGGCGATGCGCCGCTGGCATACCCGGGAGCAGTATCGACGCCGGGTGCTCGAGATCGCGGAACGGATCGACCCGTTGGGGCTGGGAGCCGACGTGATCGCCGGATTCCCCGGAGAGCGGGAGGAGGATCACGCGGCCACCCGGGCCCTGATCGAGGAGCTGCCGTTCACGTACCTGCACGTCTTCCCGTGGTCGCCGCGCGAGGGCACGCACGCCGCCTCGCTCGCGGACCGCGTCCCGCGGGAGACGGCTGCCGAGCGAGCCCTCGAACTGAGGGAGATCGGGATTGCCGCGGGGACCGCCCACGCCGCCGCCCGCGTCGGACAGCTGGCGCGAGTGGCGGTGGAGAGCACCACTTCGGGGCTGACCGGTGATTACCTCCGGGTTCGCATGCGAGGAGCGAACCGGAAGCCGGGGACGCTCGAATGGATGCGGCTCTCAGGCACGGCAGCCGATCTCAAGGCGGGTCCGGGAGCGACCGGACGGGCTGCGCTTCCCGTGCTCGAGGTGGCAGCCCGGTCGTCCTGATCGGCATTTCGGCCGGAATCAGCCCCCGGCGTCCGGTGTGCGGCTGTCGTTCGAGCGATCTCGATCCGCGAACCCGCCATCGGGATTCAGCCGCACCCGCGTGATGGCGGGTGAGGCCGACACTCTGAGGACTGCCGTCCGGGCCCCGCCGAGCCAGGTCTCGACCGGCACCTCGGTGGTCTCGATCGATCCGTCTTCCCGTTCGATCGCCACCCGTGCAGGCATGGGAAGATCGCCCCGGTCTTCGATCGTGATCACCGCCTGCGGTCCGTCGATCTCCACCGAGGCGATCGCGTGGTCGAGGGTCCACTGCTCGTAGTACCAGCTGCGCCAGAACCAGTCGAGGTCGTGCCCGGTGGCGTGCTCGAACCAGTGAAAGAAATCCTCGGGCTTCGGATGCTTGTAGGCCCAGGTATCGACGTAGCCGCGAAAGGCCTCCAGGAACACCTCCTCGCCCACCAGCTCACGCAGCGCGATCATCGCCGCCGCCGGCTTCGGATACGCCGCCACGCCCCATGCGGTCGGATACTCCCAGTCCGTCCAGCGCATCATCGTGGCATCGAATCCGGCCGCCACGGCCCCGAGATACTGCAGAATCTCGATCTGATCGGGATCGGTGCCCGGGAAGAAGTCGGCCGACGCCTGGGCGGTATTGAACACGGTCGTTCCTTCGTCCATCCAGGCCCAGCGAATCTCGTCGGAATTGACGATCATGGGGAACCACATGTGTCCGAGCTCGTGCGCGATCACTCCGTACAACGCCGTCGCCGGCATGCCTTCGAAGGCCCCGATCAGTGTCATCATCGGATACTCCATCCCACCGCCGATGATGTTCTCGCCCTCCACCACGCTCATGTGTGACCAGGGATACGGATAGTCGAGGTACTCCGAGAGAAACGCGATCGCGTGCTGCGCGTAGCCGGCTGCATCGGGCCAGGACGTTGCCTCGGCGCGGTACAGGGCGTCCACCCGGGTATAATCCGTATCACCGTCGCCATCCCGGTCGCCGACCGGTGTGCGTGCGGCGTCCCAAAGCGACTCACGGGTGAGCGAGTAGGCTACGTCCCGGACCCTGTCAGCAGTGTAATGCCAGGTCAGGAGCTCGCCCTCGGCTCCCACCGTCGCACGTCCCGGACCGAAGTCATCCGCCGTCAGCACGTGCACGATCTCATCGCTCGACTCCGCCTGCCGCAGCCGCTCGCGGATGGTCGGGGCGAGGGTCCGATCGGGATTCTGCAGCTCTCCGGTTCCCACCACCGTCCACCCTGCCGGAACGGTAAGCCGGACGTCGTAGTCGGCGAAGTCGGCATGGAATTCCGCGCGACCGAGGAAGGGATCGTCCTGCCAGCCGATCACATCGTCGAACACTGCGACCTGGGGATACCAGTATGCGAGGTAGATCAGGTTGTCGGAGTCCCATCCCATCCGCCCGTTCGCTCCCACCTGCGGGATCGTGTACGACCAGTCGATCTCCACGATGGCCGTGTCGCCGACCGCCATCGCTGCGTGCAGCCAGACGAGCAGAATCGTGTGGTTGATTTCGTATCGGGGCCTGCCGGTCGCATCCGAACCGACCCCGGTTCCGTCTACGGAGATGCCCTCGATCTCGAATCCGCCGGTGACCTCGGCAGCGTTGTGACGGGGTGCGCCTCGGGCATGCAGGTTCTGATTCAGCCGGACCCGCAGGACCGAGGGAGGACTCTCCGATGCGTTGCGGTAGACGATCCGGGTCGAACCTTCGATTCGCTTCTGCTCCGGATCGACGCTGGCCTCGATCTCGTAACTTGCCGACTGCTGCCAGTACTCGGGGCCCGGTCGTCCCTCCAGGGTCCGGGAGCCGGCTTCCACGGCCGCGGCGAAACCGGGCGATACGGTCATCGGATAGGGAATCGGTCGTGGTCCATCTGCGACAGCGGTCTGCGCCAGGGCGCCGCCCGGCACTGCGATCAGGGCGGTCAGCGCGATCAGCGCGCCGAGCGCGGCGGATGCGGGTCTTTCCATCTTAGCCTCTCCACGTAATCGACGGATCGTCCTCGGGGCCGTTTCAGCATACGTTCCGCTGGAGCGGCCGCCGCAGTATCCGCACCAAGAACACCTGTCTCGTCACCGTCGCTGCCTGGAGGCAAGGAGGTAGAGATGAAGGCCATGCTTCTCGAAGCCATCTCTCCCGTCGAACGCCATCCCCTGAAGCTGGTGGAGCTGCCGACGCCCGAGCCGGCCGAAGGCGAGATCCGGCTGCGGGTGAATGCCTGTGGCGTGTGCAGGACCGACCTGCACGTGATCGAGGGGGACCTCCCGGAGAAGCAGCTACCGATCGTGCCGGGACACCAGGTCGTGGGGATCGTGGATGCACTCGGGCCGGGCGCCGCCGGTTTCGAAATCGGCGACCGCGCGGGAATCGCCTGGCTGCGCGGCACCTGCGGCGCCTGCGATGACTGTCGAGGCGGCCGGGAGAACCTCTGCCGCGAGTCCAGCTATACCGGCTACCACGCGAACGGGGGGTATGCCGAGTATGCCGTGGTCCCGGCGGCCTACGCCTACCGTCTCCCCGACGGCTTCGCTGACCTTGAGGTCGCACCCCTGCTCTGTGCCGGGATCATCGGCTACCGGGCGCTCGACCGCTCGGGCGTCGGGCCGGGTGGCAGGCTTCTCCTGTACGGCTTCGGCTCCTCCGCGCACGTGGTGCTCCAGCTCGCCCGCGAGCGGGGTTGCACGGTGGACGTCGTCACCCGCGGCGAGAGCCACCGCACGCTCGCCCGCCGCATGGGAGCCGAGTGGGTGGGCGGCGAGGGCGAAATTCCCCCGAATCGCGCCGACGGGGCGATCATCTTCGCACCCGCCGGAGAGATCGTACCCGACGCGCTGCGGGCGATCCGCCCCGGAGGGACAGTCGCCTGCGCCGGCATCCACATGACTCCGGTGCCGGAAATGGAGTACGAGCCCTGCCTGTTCCACGAGAAGACCCTGACCAGCGTCGAGGCCAATACCCGTGAGGACGGGCGGGGCCTGCTGGCCGAGGCGGCTTCGGTTCCGGTTGCCGCCCGGGTGACTGAGTTCGCTCTCGCGGAAGCGAACGAGGCCCTGATCCGGCTCAAGCGAGATGGCATCGACGGATCGGCGGTGCTGCGCGTGAGCGAGTCCGACGCGTGAGCGGCCACGGCGAGCGGGACTGGAGAGGGGCACTCTCTCGCGGTCTCGCGCTGGCCGTTCTCCTGTTCGCGATCTGGGTGCTGAGAGGGATCGACCCGGCCCCGATTCCCGGCGCTCCCGAGACATTGAATCTCGGCATCCTGCTGCTGACGGCGTTCATCGGCGGACAGGTCGCGAACCGTCTGGGTCTCTCCCGGGTCACCGGTTACATCCTCGTCGGCCTCGTGATCGGGCCCAGCGTCCTGGGCTTTCTCTCCGACGCGGAGGTGGCGGACCTTCGTCCCTTCAGCGGACTGGCCATCGCCCTGATCGCCGTGACGGCCGGCGGTGAGCTCAATCTGCGCAGGCTTCGCGGTTCCTATCGATCGCTCGTTTCGATCACCCTGGTGCAGACGGCCACCATCCTGTTCCTGGTCGGCGGATCCGTGATCCTGCTTCGCGACTACCTCCCCTTCATCGAGGGCCGCCCGTGGAATGTGGTCGTCGCCGTGGCGATCGTCTTCGCCGCGATCGCCGTCGCAAGCAGTCCCTCGGTGGCGATCGCAGTGATCACCGATACGAAGTCGAAGGGGCCGGTATCGACGACCGTTCTCGGGGTGACCGTCCTGAAGGACGTACTGGTGATCATTCTGTTCGCGATCGCGCTGTCGGCGACCTATTCGCTCGTCGAGCCCGATGCGGCTCGCGAGGGCGTCGTGGCCGACCTGGTGCACGAGGTAGGGGGATCCATGGTCGGCGGCGTGGTCGTGGGACTCGTCATCGCCGCGTACCTGCGACTCGTGAACCAGCACCTGGTGCTGTTCACGATCGCGATGGCGTGGATCATGGTCGAGATCGCCGCGATCCTGCATCTGGAGCTTCTGCTGATGGCGCTCACGGCCGGCTTCGCGGTCGAGAACCTGTTGCCCGTCGAGGGAACCCGGTTCGTCGATGCCCTGGAGGCGGCGTCCCTGCCTCTCTACGCGGTATTCTTCAGTCTCGCCGGGGCCGCGGTGCATCTCCAGGAGCTCGCCGCGGTCTGGGTGTGGGCCTTCTTACTGGTCGGCGTGCGTGCGCTGGCGATCTTCCTGGGCACGAACCTCGGCGGTCGGATCGGCGGCTCACCGGACACCGTGCGGCAGACATCCTGGAGCGCCTTCATCTCGCAGGCCGGCGTGGCGCTCGGGATGGCCGAGCTCCTGTCCCGCGAATTTCCCACCTGGGGAGCCGAGCTGTACGGGTTTTTCGTCGGGATGGTGGCCGTGCACGAGCTGATCGGCCCCGTGATGGCCAAGTGGTCGCTCGACCGCGCCGGTGAGGTCGGGGCTGCGGCCGAGAGCTGACCCCGGGCCCACCACCTCATTCACTCGCCCGGCGACGGGGCCCGCTTCTGCCGCCACTCCCAGACGAGCCGGCTCACATCGGCGGCGGCTGCGCGTGTCACCGACTCATCCTCGACCCCGCTCGTCAGCACGACGAGCACGTAGGGCGAAGCGCCGGGCGGAAAGACCAGTCCCCCGTCGTGGTCCACGGCCGTGATCCAGCCGGTCTTGTGGGCCACCGGCACTCCGTCGGGGAGACCCGCCGGTAACGCGTCGTTGAACTCCTGGCCGAGGAGGATCTCGATCATCTCGTCTGTGGAGCCCGGAGTCGCGACGCGCTCGGAGCCCAGCGCGTCGAACAGCTCGAGCAGTCCACGAGCCGTGGTCGTGTTGTTCAGTCCGTTCCGATAGGCGGGAATGTCTTCCACCCCCCGCAGCACCTTCATCCCTCCTGCGCCGAACTCGTCGAGCATCGCCGCGATCGAATCGGGGTCCGCGAGTTCGATGAGAACGTTCGTCGCCAGGTTCGAGGAACGGGCGATCATCAGGTCGATCAACTCGCGGGTCGGCAGCTCGGTGCCCGCCATCGCGTAGAGAGTCGAGTCGCTGTCCTCGTCGAAGGTCAGGGAATAGACGCTCCCGTCGTAGATGCTCCGAAATTCGTTGCGGACCTCGATCGGGGCGTCGAGATCCAGTTGTCCCGCATCGTGCATCCGGTACAGCCGGACCATCACCGGCACCTTCATCATGCTCGCGGCGTGGAATTCCGAGTCCGGGTTGAGCAGCAGTTGCTCTCCCGTCGCAAGGTCCCGATACGCGATCCCGTACTCCGCGCCCGTCTCTTCCATACGCGACTGGATCGCGCTTCCGAGCTCCGAAACCGCCGACGGCGACGAAATCGCGGTCTCGCCTTCCCGGGTCCAGGTCTCGAAGAACCCGGAGCCGATCTCGTCGACCGATTCCTCCAGCAGCCGGCCGCGGACGGTCGCGGGGCCACGCATCTGGTGGAAGAACGCGCCGTCCTCTTCGCGGGGCGTGGTGCGAAGATGATCCACCGAAACGCTGATCGTCAGCGAGTCGTCGCCCCGATCGGCCCGGAGTCGGAATCCCTCCGGTCGGAGGTCCACGCCCGCTCCCGTGCCATCCTCCCGGTGCGACCACCGGTACTCGATCTCCCGGATCGGAAGCACCCCACGAAGCCCGAGACTGTCGACGACGAACAGGAATCGGCCGCCTCCGGTCTCGTCGCGCTCGACGCCGCCGTACAGAATCGACAGATCACCGGCGCGAGCGAAGCCCCAGTCCCAGGTCACGCGTCGCCACACGCCCCAGTTGTGATCGTGATACGAGGCCGCATCCGCGAGCTCGAGGCACCGCGAGCCGGCGCACAGCGATCCGGTCGAACGACCGTCGAGCACTGGAACGACGTATCCGGAGGTGAATCCACCGGGCGAGACATCCACCGGCGGCAAATATCGCCGCGGGATGGGTGAGAGCGTGAGCTGCAGCGAGAGCGTGTCCCCGCGCCCGTCGGCCGCCGGGACGTGCGCCGTGAGCTCGTACCTCCCGTCTTCGAGCAGACGTACCGTGGATGCGCCGATCTCGAGGTCCGGCCGGTCGAGCGACACGCGGACCTCGCTCGCCTCGCGTCGATCCTCGAACCGACGCTCGGTGCCATCCCGACGGACCAGGTTCGCCAGGATCTGCCCGCCCCACGCGTCGCCCTCGAGATCTCCGCCCACGAGATAGGTCAGGTAGAGCCAGCTCTCCTCATCGGGAGACAGGATGTTGAAATAGTGCCACTCCGCCCAGGTGGAGTCGTTGGCCGCAGGACCCGTAGGCCGGTGGAAGGCATCGATCTCGGCGAGCAGCGCCGAGTCGCCGGGCGCCATCCAGAGGGCATCGGCCTCGGAATCGCGCCAGTCGCCCGAGAGCAGCCGTGGAGCGACGCCGAGCGCCTGCGCGCGGCTCGGGATCTGTCCCCGCGCGGCTACGGCCAGGGTGGTATCCGACAGCTGGAGGTAGAGCAGGGCGTCGTCGATCCACGGAGCGGCCGCTTCGATTCTGCCGCGCTCCCTCGGACCGGCCAGGATCTCGCGGTACAGGAATCGCGCCTGGTCCACGGTGAAGTAAAGAGAGCTGACGCCCCCGGTCTTCAGGGTCTCGAGATCGATGCCGGCCGGCACGACGACGAGGTCTCCCCCTCCGAGGAGATCCCGGTCGCGGGACTGCTCCACCAGGGCGTCTCCTATCGACAGCAGGGCCACCGTGACGCCGACGCCGAGTCCGTATCCGAGCAGCAGCAGCAGCGAACGCCCCGGACGCTGCGCGAGGGACTGCCAGACCAGGCGACCGATCATTCGCGGATCTTCCCGTCCACCAGCGTCATCTGTCGTCGTGCACCCTCGGCGAGCTGCAGATCGTGCGTCGCCACGACGATCGCCGTCCCGTCCTCGTTCAGCGACTGGAAGAGCTCGAGCATCTCGGCCGACGTGGACTGGTCCAGCTCGCCGGTCGGCTCGTCGGCCAGCAGGAGCGCAGGCCGATTGGCGAGGGCCCGGGCGACGGCTACCCGCTGGCGCTGACCCCCCGAAATCTCACCGGGCCGATGACGCAGTCGTTCCCCGAGTCCGACACGCGTGAGCAACGCCTTCGCGCGCTGCTCTCGTTCCTTCCGCGCCAGTCCGGCCTCGGCCATCGGCAGCTCGACGTTCTCCAGGGCCGTGAGCATCGGAAGCAGGTGGAATCGCTGAAACACCAGACCGACGTGCTCGAGCCGGAACCGGGCGCGCTCGGCATCGGTCATCACGGTTACGTCGGAGCCGTCCAGGTAGATGGCTCCCGAGGTCGGACTGTCCACCGCGCCCAGCAAGTGCAGCAGAGTGGATTTGCCCGAACCGCTCGGGCCGACGATCGCCAGAAAGTCGCCCGCACTCACCTCGAGGGAGATCCCCCGGACGGCCTCGATCAGGTCGCCCTTGAGTCGATACTCCCGGCGGACGTCCCGTGCCTCGACGAGCCGTCGCTGTTCGCGACCGGCGCGCTCCGCTGACATCACGGCTCCTCCCGGTGGAGTGTTGCGGCGATCGGGGCGTTCATCGCCCGTATCGCCGGGACGAGAGCCGCTCCAACGCCAGCGAGCAGCACCCCGGCGGCGGCCCACGCGAGTCGATCGGGCTCGAACACGAAGAAGCGGATTGCCGAGGGCAGTCCGGGAAAATCGGATAGAATGCGCTCGAGCTGTCCGGCGACCAGGAGGCCGAGCCCGAGACCCACCGCGGCGGCCAGGACGCACAGCAGCAGGCTCTCGACCAGGAAAGCGGCGACGATCGACCGCTTCGAAATCCCGATCGCTCGCAGCGCCGCGATCGTTCCGTACCTGTCGTTGATCGAGATCGCCATGATCGTGCCGATCAGCAGGGTGGTGACCACCAGGCTCACGGTGCCGAGGATCGCCGCGAGCTGGCGGAAGTAGGAGAGCCTCCGGGCCGCGGTTTCGACGAGTTGGCCCACAGACGCGATCTCCAGTTCCGGATGCCGGAGTCGAAGCGCCGCCGCGACGCTGTCGGGGTTCTCCCCTTCGGTGATTCGGACCATCATCAGCGAGGCCCGATCGGGTTGATCGGTGAGCTGTGCGAGGGTTGGAAGTGTTACGGCCGCGGAGCGCTCCCCCGAGGAGGCGTAGAGAAAATCTGCGACTCCCGTCACCCGGAAGCTGCCGGTTCGACGTCCCGCCTCTGCGAAGCTCCCGGGCGCGCGCAGCGAAATCGAGTCGCCGATCGCGAGTCCGGTGTCGGCCAGTTCGCGGCCGATCACGACCCCATTCTCATCGGGGTCGACGCCGGACGTGAGCCGGTAGATGCCCTGCTCGGCCGGATCGACGCCGAGCACGAACAGCCTGTCCGTCCCTTCGTCCGGCCCAGCTCCCCGGCTGTTTTCGATCAAAAGGTTCGATCCGAGCACCGGAGCCACCGCGTCGATCCCGGGCTCCGACTCGAGGCGGAGCCGCACTCCGCTCGCATCTCCGATCGTCGCTCCCGTATCGAACGGAAGCGTACCCGCCGGCGAGACACGCAGCTCGTAGCCGGCGCTGGTCAGCAGACTTCTGAAGCTCGCGTTGAGGCCGCCTCCGAGCATCAGCATGTCGAGGAGCATCGCGCAGGCGACGGCTACGCCCAGCACGGCCAGCAGGGAACGCGCCGGATGACGGAGCAGCTCACGGGCGGAATACCGGAAGATCAGCACCGGACGCCACCCTGGCGGCCGCTCATCGACCGACCTCTTCGAGCGCGTCCACCTGCAGCAGGCGCACGGCTCCCACACCACCTGCGATCAGCCCGAGAACGATCGCGAGAACGAGTCCGATCGTTATCGTCTCGCCCGTGACGATCGAGAATTCCAGGGTCGTCGCGTAGGCCCTCTGGTACCAGGCATTGATCGTAGACGAAGCCAGGCGACCGATTCCGATTCCGAGCAGACCCCCTATGGCGGACACGAGCGCGGCTTCGAGCATCAGCCAGGAGAGCAGAGTCCGGTTCGAGATCCCCACGAGGCGCAGCGCCGCCACCTGGGATCGGCGCTCCTGCACCTTGAGCGTCATGATGCAGGCGAGGAAGACGCCTCCTGCCGTGATCGTGATCAGTCCGATTGCGCGGTGGAAGCGTCGCACGACCTCGAAGGTGGTCGAGGCCCGGGCCGCCACCGCCTCCCCGCCCAGCGCCCTCGTGCCCGGCATCAGAGCCCCGATCCGGGCCGCGACAGCGTCCGCCTCGCCGGGATCGCGAAGAAGCACCGAGAACCGGTCCACTTCGTCTTCGCGGCCGGCCAGATCCGCGAGATCGGGAAGGTGCATGACGATCCTCGGCCGGTCCCGGGCCAGCTCGGAGGGGTCCGCCTCCGGCTCGTAGACACCGGCCACGATCGCCGCGCAACCCTCAGCATCGGGGAGAACGCCCACTCTCAGCCGCGAGCCGGCCTCCAGATCGTGCAGATCGGCGAGACGACGCTCGACCAGGAGCTCGAGCGGCTCCGGGCATTCTGCCGGCGAGGGAAAGGACTCCCGCTCCACGGCCTGGCCGACCACCATGGTCGGAAGTGCCAGGAGCCCGAGACAGGCCGCGACGATCGCGCGGGTTGTCGGGCGCGGAACCCCTTGAAGGGTGTGCAGGTACACGTTGAGCGTCTCGCGAGAGTTTGAGACCGGCTGCCGATCTTCATACACTATGACTGTGACTCGGACCGCAGAGAACACCCTGACGCACCGCCGTGTTCCACGGCGCGATCCCGGCAGACGGCTTCCGCCTCGCCGGCTCGAGCGCATCGCGTCGCTGTGTCTCGCGGTTCTGCTCATCGCGGGGCTCTTCGGCCCAGCCACTCACCACCACGAGGACGGGAGAACGTCCAGCAGCTGCGTGGTGTGCCAGGTGGCACCGGATGTGGCCACCGGCGCAGCCGAGATCACTGTCGAGGTCCGACCTCATCGCATCACGCCGGTCAACGATCCCGTCGTACCCGGCGAGCCCTTCGCGGGCGATCTGCAGGATCCCGCTCATGGACCGAGGGCGCCGCCCGTACCAGTGCTTTCCTGACGCACGAGAGCTCCCCCGCCGGACGGTCGTATCGCCCTGGCCGGGGCCGATAGCTGGTACACGGAAGGAACGGATTCTCACATGAATGCAAGGAAAGCGAGGGCGCGCGCCTTGGTCAGCGCCTGCGCATGGGTATCGATAGGGATTCTGGCTCCCGA
>JAMJQL010000170.1 GCA_023554245.1 Gemmatimonadota bacterium | reverse complement strand
TCGGGTGCGATCGCGGTGCAGATCGCCCTGTTCATCCGCAGCCTGGGCTACCCGGCGCGCGCCCACATCGACGGCAATTACCGCGTCATCTGCCCGCTGGTGGCCCGGGACGCGGGGCTCGGAGAGATCGGGCGCATGGGGCTGCTGATGACGCCGATGCTCGGCCCTCGCGTGCGGATCGCCGTCGTGACCACGGACCTGCCGCTGGTGGAAGACCAACGGGTACCCGAAGACTCGGTGATCGACTTCTGTTCGATCTGCCTCAAGTGCGCGGATGCCTGCCCGAGCAACGCGATCTCGAGTGGCGATCGTTCAGAGATCGACGGCGCGCTGCGCTGGAGGATCGATTCGGAGGCGTGCTTCACCCACTGGTGCAAGATCGGGACGGACTGCGCGCGCTGTGTCTCGGTGTGCCCCTACTCCCATCCCGACAACCCGATGCACGCCGCCGTACGGTTCGCGATCCGGAGATCCGCCATCGCGCGCCGCCTGGCGCTGATCGCCGACGACTACGTCTACGGTCGCCTGCCGCCGCCGGTGGATTCGGATGGCTGGATGGAGCCGCCGAAAGGCAGGTGACTACGGCACGATCATCTGCAGGCGTGGATAGTAGTCCAGGCGCTTCGCTATGCTGCCATCCGGCGTGTACCAGAACGGCGAGGACCAGGCGCGCTCCTGGATCGTCGCGGGTACGTCCTCAAGCGGCGGGATGCCGAGGACCTTGGCGTCATAGGTCGACCAGCGCGGCGTCGGAATCTCTATGACCCGGACGTAGTACACGGCGTGGTGCGACGGATCGAAGTCCGGATCCGTCCGGACGGTACTGAGCTGGGCGTCCCCGATCGTATTCGTGTAGCTGGCATCGGGGATATCGACCGTGTTGCCCACCGGAGGCAGCTTGCCGGTATCGGGATCGGGCTGGCGGCCGTCGGACCACGCTACGTTGTAGATCTGCTCCCTGGGCTGTCCCTCCTGGTACCAGCCCTTCACGATCTGGATGCGGTCCAGGTTACCGCTATGCGGGTCCTTCATGGCCCACACCATGCATGGCCTATTTCGGCGCCTGCGGGTAGATCAGGTTGATCTGAAGTCGGACCTGGCTGTCCGCGCCGCCCTCAGGGTGCTCCGAGTTGTGGTAGTACCCGGCCAGCAGGTTGACGGGACGGCTCCCGAACATCAGGACCTTCGAGAGCTGGGCTCCCCAGGGGACCGTGCACTGCTCCCCGGAGTCGGCTTTCCAGTTGCAGGTTATGATCGGGGCCGTGCCCAGCGCCCAGCCCTTACCGAGGTTGTAGTTGATGAACCACTGGGCCGTCATGGCGCTGACCGGTTCGCGGCTGTCTTCGCCGGCGATGGACCAGAGCTGCCAGGTCACGGCACCGAGGGTCCAATTGCCCAGTCCCGCGAAGATGACGGCTGCCGGACCGATGGACAGTTTGTCGGTACCGAGCAACTCGGGATTGGACGAGGTCGGCAGCTGGAGCACCGGTCCTACGCCCCAGATGACCGCACCCGGTTTGGCCGGGGACGCGAACAGCGTCGTCGTCAAGTCTCCCAAGCCCGTTTCCGCTGACGTTTCTCCGACCGGAACGCTGACGTACGGAATGATGCTCCGGCTCACCAGGTTCCACTTCTCGCCCGGAAACGGGATCACCGGCTGGAAGTTGATGTTGGTGATGGTCCGATCGAACTCGCCCACGTTCTGGTTGTGATTCGCCTGGAACGGGAGCGTGACCACGCTCGCCAGCGGGTTCTGAATCTGCTTGGCCAGGTCGGCCTGGCTCTGGGACTCCTCTGCCTGCGCGGCTTCCAGGCTAGCCTCGTCCTGGGCGAGAAGCGGACTGGCGGCGAGCAGGCTCGTCACGGCGACGAACAAGGGTAGCGCGCTCGTTCTGACGATGCGCGAGCCCGAGAGCTTCATGATAGGCTTCCTCGTTGAAGTCCGATGTCTCGGGAGACGGCACCAGGCTTCCCGGCTGGACCCGAGTTTCGAGCCGCACCAAGTTGCTCGGGACCGACGCCGCCCATGGACAGCCCCGATCGTCACGTAACCCGGCGGGGTGCCTCGCCTAGTCGAATACCTGGCGCAGGTTCGGGTACGCGGGCGCCCGGTTCACGAGGTCGGGCTCCGGCGTATAACGCCCGCGAGCCGTGTCAGCCAAGTCTTCTCGGTCGCCGTTTTGCGTTACCTTTCCCTCCAGGCGTCTTTGAACCGGGCGGTCCCCTTCCGAAGCGGCGGCCTCAATCGCAGTCCTTCGCCGGCATGATCTGTGGCGTCGACAGGACCGCCAACGTTGCGTCGAGCCCAGCGATCCGCATCGCATTGATCTCGTTGAACTCGCCGCTCTGATACAGGTGCGTGAGGACGTCCTTCGAAGGAAAGACGAACGTCACGAAATGGTCCCAGTATTCCTCCGATACAATCGGCATCTCGGCCCGAACGGACAGCACGACTGAACCGCCTGCCGCCTCGAGCATCGGCTGGAACGCGGCAGCGAATTGTTCGTACGACTCGCGTCCGCCGTCCTCTTTGAAGCGTAGGAACTCAGAGACCACCACGTTATCGGGAGTGGCGACCACGCGCGTGCAAGTCTCATGGAAGTTTGTGATCGAGCCCGTGGCGTCGTAAATGGCTTCGCCGTCGCTGAGCACGTACAGCATCCGTTCGTAGTTTCCGGCCACACGATCCGGAATCGCCAACTGGTAAGCGGTATCGCGCTGCAGCTGTAGATACGCGGCTCGGCGCGGGTACATTGCGTAGGCCACCCCGTCCCAGTCTTCGCTGAACTCGAAGATCGGGTCCATGTCGGTGATGCCCTCCGCATGGTAGATGACATCGCCGCCCACACCGACGATGCCCTCACCTGCTGGACCGCCATACAGGCCGTACCGCGTGCCGTCACCTCTGGGCCGGTAACGAAGGAAATTCAGATTGATCGTCGGGCCGTGATCGGGCTGCTCTGCGAGCGCCTCGAAGAACGCTGGCGTGGCGTTGATCTTCCACACATGCTCCATGAACGTCTTCGCCGGCTCTTTCGAGATGATCCCGGGCGGGAGATCCGGGTCCTGCCCGTGGGCCGGCACCGTCACGATGAAAACTGCCGTCGCCATCCCCGCGACTGAGAGCGCGACTCTACGAAATGCTGCCATGGGAAACATGATTGGCCTTTCTGTTTAGTCAGTTTCGCGTCCCAAGCATCGGCTACGCCTGGTGAGTCTTCGTGCGAAGAGGCAGTTGTCTGACCATTCGCATCGCTACTCGAACACCTGTCTGAGGTTTGGGTACGCCGCCGCCCGGTTCACGAGGTCGGGCTCCGGCGTGTACCAGATCGGCGAAGACCAGGCACGCTCCTGGATCGTCGCGGGCACGGTCGTCGGCAGCGGCAGGTCGTTGCGCGCCGCGTCGTAGGTGGACCAGCGTGGCGTCGGGATCTCGATCACGCGGACGTAGTACACGGCGTGCAGCGACGGGTCAAAGTCCGGGTCCGTCCAGACCGCGCTCAGCTGGGCTTCGCCGATGTTGTTCGTGTACGTGGCGTTCGGGACGTCAACCGTGTTGCCGACGGGAGGGAGCTTTCCCGTAACCGGATCGGGCTCGCGCTGGTCGGACCAGGCGACGTCGTACACTTTCTCGTACGGATAGCCGCCCCGGTACCAGCCCTTGATGATCTGCACCCGGTCCAGGTTGCCGCTCTCCGGGTCCTTCATGGACCACACCATGAAGCTTGGAGCCGTCGCCTGTGCCGGCTTCGGCGGGAGATCGCCACCCATCGGAACGCCACGGTCGTAGGCTCGCGACACCCAGTCGGCGGCGGCGAGGTCGCCGTCGGCGAAGTCCCAGCCACCGAACACGCGCACACGGATCAACGGCCCGGTGCTGCCGGTCGTCTCCTTGCGCCGGATACCGTCGAAGATCCCCTCGCGGGTATTCTCATCGGCCCAAACACCGGTCGCGCCGGGGCTCCCGAAGTTGAGGGCCGGCTCACCGGCCGTCTGCTGCGCGCCGGCCAGCCGTTTCTCCGGCGTATCGTCTGTCCCCGCGTGAACGCCCGTGTAGTTGAACTCCTCGTTGTCCGAGAAGGCGGTGTGCGCGTCGGCGCCCGCCACGATGCCGAGTTTGAACGGGTTCACACCGAGGAACTCCTGGTAGCCGACGCCATTGATCAGTGCCTGGCGGACGTAGCCGTATTCGATCTGTCCGCGCACCGGAGGACTCGTCCCGATCAGGCTCCGGTACTCGACGTTGAAGGCGGCGAACTCGTCGTTTGGCGACAGGGCCGGGTGCGTGTCCGAACTGCCCTTCGTCTGGACCATCTCCGTGGCCACTTCGTGCTCGGCTCGCCGCTCCGCGTACGCCTCATCGATCGGCAGCCCTTCCGAGTTCCTGGGCGCGAACATGAGTCCGTTGCTGAGGTTGCCGTTGTGCGGGATGGCGAAGTTGTCGTGGCCGGCATTCTTCTGGACGTCGAGATAGGTCCACAGGTCCTCGGGCTTGTCCGAGTCGAATGCCGAGAAGGTGCCCTCGGGTCCGTCGTCCCTGAAGAACACGTTCCGGTGGAGGTTCTGATTGAACGGAATCGACGTCCACTCGAACGCGACGAGCGTCGTAAACGTCCCGGGGTCGTAGTGCTGGTTGGCGATGTCGATATGAGTCTGCCATACCGTGCGGACGACGTCCGGCGCCAGGAAGTTAGGGTCGGGCTGGCCGGCCGCGGCGCCCTGCGCGAGCCACGCGAAGGCCTCGTCTCCTTTCCCCGCCCTCAGCAGCTTCACCGCCGAGTCGTCGGCGGCAGCGATCGATACGGCCGAGTTGGGGTCCATGAGCTGCGGCATGATCCCCATGTACATGGCGTGATCGGTGACCGCGCACCAGTCGTAGGGCGTGCGCCTCTGGACCGTGTAGCCGGAAGGGTTCTTCTGGATCGCCTCGCCCTTGCAGAATCGGTAGGCCTCATCCGGTGTGTTCCGCGTGCCCATGAAGAATGCGTCCGGTGAGTCCTGCGTGTGCAGGTGCTGTTCACCGAAGTAGACCTGGCGGTCGGCGGGGTCGGGAGCATCCTGGGCCAGGCCGATCCCGGGCCAGAGAAGGGCGGCGAGCAGCAGGGTCCTGGTCCTCATGAGTACCTCTCCGATCATTTGGCCGGCGTATACCACACCGGCGAGCTCCAGGCCCGCTCTTGGATCGTCGGCGGTACGATCGTCGGAAGCGGCAGATTGTTGCGGGCCGCATCGTACGTGGACCAGCGCGGGGTCGGGATCTCGAGCACGCGCACGTAGTACGCGGTCGGCACGCTCGCATCAAAATCTGGATCGGTCCACACGGCGCTCAGCGCGGGATCGCCGATATCGTTCGTATAGGTGGCGGTTGAAACGTCAACGGTGCTCCCGACCGGTGGCACGGAACCGTTCGCGGCCACGGTACGCCCGTCCGAGAGAGCCACGTCGAAGATGTGCTCGTGCGGAGCGCCCGTTCGGCTGTCGCTCCACACCTTTATGATCTGGATCCGGTCCAGGTTGCCGCTCTCGGGGTCCTTCATGGCCTTCACCATGATGGTCGGAGCGGTGGCTCCGGCCGGCATCGCGGGCATGTCCTGACCCATCGGCACACCATCCGCGTAGCCTTTCGATGCCCAATCGTCCCCATCGAGATCAGCGGCTGTGAAGCCCCACCCCGCAAACAGGCGGAGCCGAATGAGCGTGCCCGAGGTGCCGTATGTCTCGCGCCGGGCCATGGCATCGAAGATCCCCTCCCGCGTGTTCTCGTCCGCCCACACAGCCGCCGTGGCCGCACTGCTGACGATCGGGTTGGGCTCGCCCGATGGGCTCGGCGCCTCGTTCAGCCGCTTCTCGGGTGTGTCGTCGACCGTCCCGTGCGCTCCCTGAAATCCCCACTCCTCGTTCCCCTGGTAGCCGGAGTGGAAATCCGCCCCGCCGACGAGGCCGTGCTTGAACGGGTTGAAACCGAGCTGCGCCTCGTACTTCATGCCGTCGGCGAGCGCCTGCCGATAGAAGCCGTACTTCACGGCGCTCGGCATTCCCACGTTGATCATGTTCGAGAAGATCTCGAACTCGGCGAACTCATCGTTGGGAGACAGCACCGGGTGCGCGTCCGACTGCCCCTTCGTCTGGGCGATTTCGAACAGCGGCTCATTGAGCTGTCGCCGCTTCGCGTACCGCGTGTCTATCGGTCCGCCGTGGAACTTGTTGGGCGAGAACATCCACCCGTCCGACACGTTGGAGTTGTGCGGGACGGCGAAGGTCTGGATCCCGGCGTTCCGCTGCACCTCGAGATACGTCCACAGGTCTTCCGGATTCTGCGAATCGAAAGAGGAGAAGGGAACGGTCGCCGGCGTCTCCCGGAAGAACACGTTCCGGTGCATGTTCTGCCCGTTGGGGATCGAGGTCCACTCGTACGCATACAGCGTCGTGAACTCGCCCGGCTTGTAGAACTCGTCGGCCGTCTTGACGAACTTGGCCCAGTTTCCGGTTAGAAGGTCCGGGGTGATGTACTCGGGCATCGGGTTGTTGGTCAGCAGTGTGCCGATCAGGCCGGAGACGTACTTCGCGGCCGCCTCGGTGTCGCCACCAATGATTCCGGCCGTGAATCCCTTGGCGAACTCCGACTGCGACAGCGGATCATCGGGATCGGTGAGCTGCTTCAAGACGCCGTAGTACTCCGAATGGTCGGTGATGGCCACGAAGTCGTAGGGCGTGCGCCGCTGGATCGTCACCCCGTTCGAGGCCAGGGTGATCGGCTCGCCCATCCCGTAGCGGAACGCGTCCTCCCAGGTCTGGTGCGGCGCGACCGTGAAGCCGTCGAACGAATTCTGGGTGTGCATGTGCTGCTCGCCGAAGAACACCTGGCGGTCGGCCGGATCCTGGGCCCACAGGGACGTGGCGAACATTGCGATGGTGACGATCAAGAGGCTCACATTCCTGAACATCTCTCTCTCTCTGTCTGGCGGCAGCGGCGAGAAACATGGAGCGTAAAGGTCATTCGGACGGGTACGGAAAGTCTATGTCAGAAATCGAAGCCCGGTCCGCGCGCTCAGACCCGCCGGTCAGCCGGCCCGCAGGGTGAACGTGTCGCCAAGCGAGTGCAGGGAGAGTGGGCGGGATCTCCGCAGCGTCCGGAAGGGCAGTTCCTCGAATACCTGGCGGTGCAGGGCACTGAAGCGTCCCTGGTGGCTGAAGCCCCAGTTGGACGCGATCTTGGATACGGTCGTCGCACCCGGTTCCGATGCCAGCAACTCCCGATGTGCACCGTTCAGACGCTTGAGCCGCAGGAAGACGCCGGGGGTGACACCAAAGCGCTCTCGGAAGGCGTGCTCGAGCGTGCGCTGGCTGACGCCCGCGGAGAGGGCGAGTTCGCGCGCCGTCACTCGGCCCTGCCGATGGTCGGCGTAATCCAGGGCCGCAGCCAGCGCACGGGCTCTCCTGGGCCGATCTGTGGGTTCGAGGGGCGACGCCAGGGTCTGGGTGCACTGAATCAATGCGTCCATGAGGTCGGATTCGATGGACCAGGCCTCCAGCGGCCGCGTCAGGTCTTCCGGCCGTCGGTGGTAGCGACGCACGGCCCTGACGATATGCAGGCCGAGCTCCACCCCCCTGCGCCGGCTCGTCTTGAGCTCCCAGCCGGCGAGGATGCTGTCAACCGCCTGCCTTCCGAGGCCCTGCTCGAGGAACTGCTGTGTAACGAGTGCCACCGCGTGGTGGCTGGCCTCCGGGACGGTGAACTCGATCTCGCTGGATGGTGCGGCGGTCGCAAGCGTCTGGGGTCCGAGAGCGCCTCCACACCACGTGAGAGGCGACCGACGCCAACCGAGGTGGGCGCCGACGACGATGTAACCGGGCGGGTTGCTCCCTCGAACTCGGGCCTGCCAGGGCCAGTGCTCTTCGTAGATCAGCACCGAAGGAGTGAAGACGGCGGCTACGCTGCCACGAGCAGAATTCGGGGCGATCTGCTCGATTTCGACGTTCCAGGGCTTCACCAGGTGCGCATGCTCGAGGGCGCTGCCGGAGGAGAGGCTGGCGACCTCGGCATGCGGTTGCCCGGGCCGCCCCCTCCGCCTGGAAGCGCCTTCCGCGTTCACTCAGACGCTGCCCAGCCGCGCAATGACAGCATCGCCGATCCGGTCGGGAAACTCGATCGAAGGCCAGTGGCCGGAATCGGGGTACTTGTAGAGGTCGGTGAAGGGCCGGTTCTTCTTGACGCGGTCGGCCATGGCGATCACGGCGATCGGATCCTGCTCGCCCCAGATCACGGTCATCGGCGCCTTCTTGAACTCGAAAAAGGTGCGCGACCACCGCTTGAATTCTTCCTCGCGCTCCTTCAGATAGTGAACGATCCCACCGATGATGCGGCTACCCTGGTTGTAGTAGATCTGGTGGGCCTGACAGGTCACGAGCACGTCGAAATCGTCCCGCGCCCTGGACTCCGTGGAATACGAATCCGGGAAGATATCGTAGATGTCCTGCCAGGCCATCTCCTCCGGCAGCGCGGTGGACGGCGACGCGAGCGCCTGTTGCTGAAACGGCGTCGGCTGGCACATGTCCACGAGGGTCGAGCCATCGAGCAGGATCGCGTGACGGATCCGAAACGGCGTCCGGCCCTCCTCGAAGCGCGCCATCAGTTCCAGGCCCACGGTCTGTCCCATGTCGTGCGCCACCAGGAGGATGGACTTCAGACCCAGGTGGTCGGCAAGCGCGTCGTAGAGATCGGCCTGTCGCATCAACGTGAAGTTGGAATGATAGTCCCCGTCCATCGGCTTCTCGCTCAACCCGAAGCCGCGCTGGTCCATTACCACGGTGCGCGTGTTCGGCCCGATGCGCTCGACCACGCCCTGAAAGTCCCAGGAAGACCCGGGATACCCGTGGACGATGAACACCGCGTCATCGGTCTTCGGCCCCTGGTCGTGATACCAGATCTTGGTGCCGAGCAGGTCAACCGTCTGTCCTTCGCTCCGCCATTTCTCGAGCGTGGCGGGAACGGGAGGGACACCGTCTGCCGCCGTCTCGTTCGTCTGCCCTGCTTGATCCTTCTCTGACATGAGATTCTTCCTTGTGGCTTCTGAAGTTGGCTTTAGTTTCTGTTTCGTGAGGCTGATTCGTGGCCCCGTCTCAGGTTATGAACTCCGTGCCGGCGCCCGCTGCCAGGGCCAGCGGGCGTTCGTCTCAAGCAAGGTCGTTCGGACGGGTACGGAAAGTCTATGACAGAAATCGAAGTCCCGCCCAGGTTATGAGTTCCGTGCCGGCTCCCGCTGCCAGGGCCAGCGGCCGCTCATCTCGAGTACCGTGGTCCAGCTGAGCATCGTCCGGATGCCGATCATGACGGCGAGCAAACCGAGGGCCTCCGGGGTCGCGTCGACTGTGATCGTCTTAATGATTGTGACCGCGACCAGGATCTCCAGCCCGATCACCACCACGCGACCCAGCGACTTCCGGTAGCGGTCGTAGGCGCTCAACGCGCCCAGGCTTCGAGCCTCGCGCGCCCAGCGCGCCGTAACCATGAGGAATCCAAGCACGAGCGCGCCCGCACCGATGATCTCGCCTACAAGTGCAACCACCCCGAGTCCCTGGATCACCGACTCCGGCATGCCCTACTCCTGTCCCGCCGGTTGCCACGGCCAGTGGCCCTCGACTTCCAACGTGAGCGTCCAGCTGACGACCGTCCTGAGAATGACGAGGACTGCCAGGGCCGCCAGAGAGCTGAACGTCGGCCTTACCGTGATGGTCTCGAGGACATCCGAGACGACGAGAATCTCCAGGCCCAGCAGAAGAGCGCGGCCCAGCCCGACCTTGAATTGACCGAAGCTCCCGTCCGGACCCAACCGCCGGTATCCTGCCGCAAAGCGACCCGCGGCAATCAGGAAGCCCACGGCGATGACCACGACCCCGAACAGGCTGATCATCCCGGCTGCGCGTTCCAGGAAACCGACGATTTGCTCTACCATCTTCACCTGGGCAACGAGATTCGGCTTACCGGTCAACTCGGCCGCTTAGAGGATAGGTATCGAGCCCCCACGGAACACAATTCGTACCGGGAAGTCAAGCAAGCCGCTCGATCTCTCCTTCGATCCCCTCCCACTCGGCCACGAGCCGTTCTACCTCCGTCAGCAACTCGTTCCGTTCCGACTCGAGCTTCCGCACCTCCTCCGGTTCGGTTCCCTCGTAGAATCCCGGACCTGCGAAGGTGCCCTCGATCTCCTCGATCCGGGACTCGGAGGCTTCGATCCCGGTCGTGATCTCGTCGCGGCGGCCTGTGAGGTCCCGCATC
>JAMJQL010000169.1 GCA_023554245.1 Gemmatimonadota bacterium | reverse complement strand
TTCGTCTACTACGGCGAAGAGATCGGGATGACCGGGGAGAAGCCGGATCCGAGAATCCGCACCCCGATGCACTGGGAGATCGGCCCCGCTGCCGGATTTACCGAGGGGGCACCCTGGGAGCCGCTCCAGCCCGACTCGCTGATGGCGAACGTCCAGACCCTGGCGAACGAGCCGGGATCCCTGCTGAACCTGTACCGGGACCTGATCCATGCGCGCGCCTCGAGTCCGGCGCTCGGGGCCGGCCGCATGATCGCGCTGGAGACCAACAGTCCGGCTGTCGTGGCCTTCGTGCGCCGGAGTCAGGAACAGGTGGCGCTCATCGTCTCGAATCTGGGCACCGACGCGCTGGCAAACGTGCGAATCGAAGGCGAATCGGGAGCGGTTCCTGGCGGAGAGCACCGACTCCTGTCCATGGTGGGAAACGCAGAAGCAGCCGCGCTCGAGGCCGAGGCGGACGGCTCGATCCGTGGCTACGTTCCATTGGATATCGTCGGGCCACAGGCGACGTACGTATTCTTGCTGGGACGCGATACCTGAGTCCGCCGCTTCGGTCTGATCGCGCGGACTTCTCACCCGGACAGGTCCCCGATGAAGAGACGCGATTTCGTTCGACACACGACGGTGGCCGGAACCGTCCTCGCCGTGACTCCGACGTTCGGACACGAGCTTCGCTCCGGTGTCCGGCCGGCCCTCGGACGCATCGACTTCAACCCGGGCTGGCAGTTCCTGCGGGGGGATGCACAGGGCGCCCACTCCCCTGAATTCGATGACGGAAGCTGGAGTCCGGCGACCCTTCCTCATACCGCTCGCATCGAGGGCCTGGTGACCGGCGAGCCGGGCAGCGACACCTTCCAGTGGCAGGGCATCTGCTGGTATCGCAAGACGTTTCCGATCGATCTCGCACAGGCTGGCCAGAAGGTCTTTCTTCACTTCGACGGTGCGATGAACGTCGCCGACGTCTGGCTCAACGGGGAGTTCCTCGGACGACACATGGGCGGTTGGCTGCCATTTGGATTCGACATTTCCGACCAGGTAGCCGTCGGGAGGGAGAACGTCGTCGCGGTCCGGCTGGACAACCACGACAACGCCGTCACGGGCCCGAAGCCGCTGCCGCAACTCGACTTCAACCCCTACCACGGCCTGTACCGAAGTGTCGCGCTCGTGGTCAAGGACCCGCTTCACATCACCGATCCGATTCTCGCGGACCTGCCGGCCAGTGGCGGGATCTTCGTGACTTACCCCGAAGTCTCGGCGGAGGCCGCGACGGTCCGGACGCAGGTTCACGTACGGAACGACGGATCCACGCTGCGGGAGTTTCGCGTACGACTGCGACTGACGGACGACTACGGTCGCGATATCGCCGAGGTGGTTTCGGACGTCGTCCGGCTGTCTCCCGGCGAGGATCGGGCGGTGAAAGGAGATATCGTCGTCTACGAGCCGAAATTATGGAGCCCCCGTTCTCCGCACCTCCATACTTTGAATGCTGAACTGATCGAGGGCGGCAGCGTCGTGGATCAGGAAAGCACCAGAATCGGAATCCGGAGAATCGATCTCTCGCCGGACGGCTTCCGCATCAATGGTGAGAGGCTCTTCCTGCGCGGGACGAATCGCCACCAGGAATACCCGTACGTCGGATATGCGCTGTCCGACGCCGCGCAGTACCGCGATGCCCGCAAGATCAAGGATGCCGGGTTCGACTACGTCCGACTCTCCCACTACCCGCACGCCCCGGCGTTCATGGATGCCTGCGACGAACTGGGCCTCGTGGTCATGGACTGTATCCCCGGCTGGCAGTTCTTCAACGCCGACGATCCGAAATTCACGGAAATCCAGTACGAGAACTGCCGTCGCATGATCCGGCGGGACCGCAACCACCCGTGTGTCATATTGTGGGAAGTGTCGCTCAACGAAACACAAATGCCCGACGAGTTCATCCGCAGGACGCACGAGATCGGCCACGAGGAGTACCCCGGTGACCAGTGCTGGACGTGCGGCTGGACCGAGGGATACGACGTTTTCATCCAGGCGCGCCAGCACGGTGGCTGCGAGGAGGTGACGGACCGCACCTGCCTGGTCAGCGAGTACGGGGACTGGGAATACTACGCACAGAATGCCGGGCTCGAGCAGGACGCGTGGGCCGACCTGGCGCCCGACGCCGCGAACAGCCGTCAGCTTCGGTGGCATGGCGAGGCGGCGCTGCTCCAGCAGGCGACGAACTTCCAGGAAGCGCACAACGACAACCGCAAGACGATCGCCTTTGCCGATGGATTGTGGGTGATGTTCGATTACAACCGGGGATACGCACCGGACATCGAGTCCTCGGGGTGCATGGACCTGTTCCGGCTTCCCAAGTTCTCGCGAGCGCTCTTCCGCAGCCAGCGCCCGGCCGATGAGCATCTGTGGCAGGCGGAATCGGGCCCGATGGCATTCATCGCGAGCCACTGGACGCCCGGCTCGAGCCCGAACGTGCGGGTGTTCAGCAACTGCGAGGAGGTGGGCCTGGTGCTGAACGGAGAGCTGATCGACCGGCGCTCTCCCGATGCAGACAGGCTCTCGACCCATCTCGCGCATCCCCCGTTCACGTTTCAGCTGAAACGCTTCGAGCCCGGTACGCTGGAGGCGATCGGCTACATCGGTGGCCAGAAGGCTGCGCACCACGTCGTCCGAACACCGGGAGTCGTGCGGCACCTGGAATTGAGCCTCGATGAGAGCTGGCGGCCGTTCGCGGGGGAAGGAAAGGATGTCGCCTTCCTGCGAGCCATGCTGCTCGATGACGAAGGCACCCTCGTCGCCGACGCGTGGGAGAATGTCTGGTTCGGCGCGACGGGCGACATCGAGCTCGTAGGCGCCAACCCGTTCTCATCGGATGCCGGGATCGGAAGCATCCTCGTGCTGTCGGAGATCGCGAATCCTCGCGGTACGGTGTACGCCCTGAGCCTGGTTCGCCTTCGGGATCAGATCCGGCTCCTGGCGGCTGCCTACGCGTTCCGAGGAGCACCGGAACCGTTCGAGATCCGGGCCACCACGGACGGCAGCGACCCATCGACCGGCGCCGTCCACTACGACGGTTCGCTCATCCCGGCCGATCGAGTGCGAGCGGAACTGTCCGCTGGCGGTCGTCGTCTGTTCGCGGCCGACACGGAATCACCGAAATTCAGAATCGCGGGGAGCAAAGCCCCGGAGTAGACGGGAGACCGGCATGCACACCCCGGTTGCCGTGATCTCCTGATCAGGAGGGCTCAGGAATCCGGCTTGGAATCCGCCTGAAACAGATCGGCGCGGGCAGACTGGAGAATGGCCGCGACCGCCGGGTGCACGATGCGACGCTCGGCCGTGATCGCGTAGAAGCGCTC
>JAMJQL010000168.1 GCA_023554245.1 Gemmatimonadota bacterium | reverse complement strand
CCCGGTTTGGGGGGGGGCTTTCCAGCGCAACCCCCCCCGACCCCGGTTCCTATCCCTGCGGCGGTGCGCCCGTCGGTCCCCAGACCACCACCTTCTCCAGCTGTCCTCGCGTCTCGACGGTGTCCATTACGACCACCGTTTCCGCCAGCTTGTCTTCGAGACCCTGCCGGTTCGGATCCCAGAGGATGCGCAAGAATCCTTCGAAGCCGGTGAACAGCGAAGCCGCATATCCGCCGAACCGCTCGAACGAGGCCCAGTAGCCGAGAGGCCTTCCGTCCAGCCGGACCACCCGTACGTTGAGCAGGCGCTTTCCGGGCGTGCGCCCCCTCAGAAAGGCGGTCAGGAAGGTGAAGTAGAGGCCGGACCAGCCGAGCCCCAGCCCGAATTCGTCGAGAAGGTTGGTGATCGTCCGCCGGATCCCGCGCTCTTCCTCCGCCTCGAGACGGGCCTCCATCTGTTCGATCTCGCGCTCCAGTTCTTCGTTCTGATCCCGAAGCGAGCGAATCCGCCGTTGCCGGTCCTCCAGCTCGGGTGCGGCCAGCTCCGCGACTACGGGGCCACGCAGCGAGTCCACCGCCACCGAGTCGCCGGACTGCAAGGCGGCGGCAAGTCCTCTCAGAGATCGGTCGAGCGGCTGTTCTTCAGATGATGCGTCCGCGCTGTCACCGCCGGCTGCGTCCGAGTCGCTGGCACCAGAGGCCGGAACGGTTCGTCGGACCACCTCGCGGAGAACTCCCGCCAGCTCCTCGTTGTCGGGGCTGTCCCGCTCGATCGACTCGACCAGAGCGAGCATCTCCTCCCGACTCATGCCTGACTCGCGGTACCGATCCACCAGCCGCTCGGCAGCAGCTGTGGCATCGACGGTGTCAGAGTCGGTCACGAGGTCCAGCAGATCGCCGATCGCGCCAACGGAAACAGGAACCGGCGTGCCCCCCGGACCGTCCGCTTCGAACAGGACGGCATCGTCCGGTACCAGGCTGGGCCCGAATATCATCAGCACGGCGATAAAGGCAACGGTCGAACCGAGGCAGCCCAACCCGGTCCGCCTGGCAGCGCTCGCCTGCGAGTCCTTCCGTCCGCGAATCGCCAGCCAGAAGAGGAAGGCGGCCGCGGCGAGTGCGAAGAACACGGCGCGTGCATTGGCGAGAAGCCCGATCAGGGAGAGATCGATCAGGATGGCGACGAGCCGTCGCCAGGGGCTGGCGAGCGGAATTCCGAGCAGGCCCGGCGCGACCGAAAACGCGTCTGGAGTGATCGTCCGGCGGGGATCGTGGGCCTGTTCCATGCCAGCAACTTCCGCGCGAGCTGTCAGGCAGGCAACGGCTCCCGACCGATTCGGGGAAACGGAGAGCCCACACCCGCCTCCCCGGGTAACGGTGTCAGCCGTCGCGGATCAGCTCACGGCCTCTCTCAGGTGCTGACAGTCTCCTGGCCATGCCACTCCACGCGCACGTCACCCTCCGGCACGGTCCAGGTTTCGATTTCCAGGTCGGGAATCTCGATCTCCTCGAGGATCTCGGGCACCAGCATCATCGCACCCTCGATCGCCTCGGGCACGCTCCAGGCCGCGCCATCCGGCGCTTCCTTCCATTCGAACTCGGGGGCTTCGGGCAGCTCGACCGTGACCGTCCGCTCCTGTCGATCGCGCAGGATTCCAATCCGCAACGGGCCTTCGTCGGCCTCTCGAATCTTTCGGGCGAGATCGCCGGTTCCGTCGATCGCCGCGCCGTCGAGAGTGAGTATCACGTCACCGGCCCTGAGCCCTGCCGACGCGGCAGGAAAATCCTCCTTGACCGATGTGACCAGCACGCCGGTGCGGCCGGAAAGCCCGAAATACTCGCCGAGCTGATCGCCGATCGACTGGATGCCGACGCCCAGCCGTCCGCCGCCCATGAAGGCGAACACGCCGCGCTCCAGCCCCGGGGCCCGGAACTGGAATCGCTCGCCTCCGCTGCGCAGCCTCTCCTGCAGCTTCTCCATGTGCTCGGGCGCGGGTCCTCGAAACGAGAAGCTTCGAACGAGAGACTCGCGTTCGCCGATGGTTACTCTGACGTCCCGGTTCCGGCCATCCCGCACCAGCTTCAATTCCACCTCGCGTCCGGCGGGCGTCTCCCGGACCAGTCGCTGCAACTGCGCGGCGCTCTCGACCGAGGCTCCATTCCACTCGAGGATCACATCGTCCTCGAGCAGGCCCGCCTCCTGCGCCGGGCCGTCTTCGGTCACCTTCTCGATCAGGGCGCCCCGCTCGCGGTCCAGATCCAACCGCTCCACGTCCTCTGCATCCACCTCCGTGATGTAGACTCCGAGGTAGCTTCCTCCCCCCATTCCGCCGCGGACTACGAAGGGGGCGGCGCGCTTGGCGACCACCGCCTGTTTCTCCTCGTCGGGCTCGGGTGCCTGTTCCTGGGCCGAACCGCAGCGAGCCGTCGCCGTCACGAGCGCCGCCGTTCCGAGCGCCGCCGCCATCCACCGCCATCGTCCGATCTGCATCGTCGTACCTCTCTTTGCGTTCGACGGGGAGCCCCGGCTCCCGCGTCTCCGGATTGTCTGACC
>JAMJQL010000001.1 GCA_023554245.1 Gemmatimonadota bacterium | reverse complement strand
AACGGCCGCGCTCGCAGAGCGCGTGGAGCGTGAGAGGAGCTTCCGTGCCCCGGAGCAACTCCCCAGGGAGGAAGCCTGGTCACGCAGACCACCTCTGATTGGAAGGGAACGTGAGCTGGAGACGGCACTCGCCGTCATACGGGGCAGCGCCTCGAATCGGGAACCCGCACTCGTGGTCGTGCACGGAGAATCGGGCTCCGGGAAGACCCGGCTCGCCGATGAGGTCGTGACGCGCGCCCGTCTCGAGGGAGCCGCGATAGCCCGCATACGGTCCGTGCCCTCCGACGCCGGCGCCGAGTGGTCTGCTCTGCTGGGGCTGGCCAGGGGCGGGTTGCTCGACGCCGAGGGAGCCGCGATTGCGGATCCTCGGGCTGTCGCCGCCTTGCTCGACCGCACGGGCTGGCAGGATCCCGCGCTGCGGGAGTACGCGTCCGGCGCCGCTCCGTTGGCCTTCCCGGGCGCATTCACGGAGGTCGCACGGGCCGTGGCCGAGCTTCGACCGCTGGTTCTCTGGATTGACGAGGCCGACTACGTGGATGCCTCCAGTCTCAGGGCGCTGCCCGGCCTGGTGAGAGACCTGGCGGGGACTCCGACTACGCTTCTGATGACCATGCGCGGATATCCCCCGTCTCCCGGCATGGACGAGCTCCGAGGCCGGGTCGGACACGACATTGCCGGCGTCTCGATCGCGTTGCCTCCTCTCGACCTCCCGCGAATGCAGGGTCTCGTCGAGGTCATGATGCCGGACCTCGGTTCGACCGAGTCCGAACGACTGGCGCGACGGATCCTGGTCGACTCCGCCGGCCTGCCCCTGTTCGCGGTCGATCTGTTGAACGGTGTCCGACTCGGCCTCGAGCTCGAGAAGCAGGAGAGCTGGCCCGAGCCATTCAGGACCATGGATCAGGCCTATCCGGGCGACCTGCCCGATACGGTCACCGCCGCGATCCGGATCGGATTCCGACGACTGAGCGAACCGGCGCAGGAGGTCCTCGCGGCTGCGGCCGTGCTCGAGAGCCCTGTCTCATCGAAAACGCTGGCTCGGGCAATCGGAATCGAAGACGCCCCGCTCTCCGAGGCGCTCGACGAACTCGAGTGGCACCGCTGGCTGAGCGCGGATGCGAGAGGATACTCGTTCGTCGCCCGTATCGTCCGCGATGTGATCGAGCGGGACATGCTCACATCGGGGCAGAGAATCCGGATCCGGGAGACGGCGGGCGAATAGCCGTGTTTCCTTGACTCGGGCTTGACCCGCTGAGGGAAAGCTGGGGGCGGAGTCCTTCAGTTCACCCGAAGCGGAGCATGGTCCCGATGAAGAGAATGATGACGTTCCTCACACTGATCTGCTGCCTGCTGGCCGGCGTCGGCGCCTGCGGCGACGACATCCTGGGGCCGGAAGACCCCGATCCTCAAGCCGGGATCGAGCGAGCTGGCTCGCCCGAGATCGGACTGATGACCTGGAATCTCTACGTGGGCAGCGAGATCGAGAGTATCGCGAACGCCGGATCCCTCGAAGAGCTCGTTTACCTCGCAGGGCTGGAATGGGCCTCCGTGCAGGCGACCGACTTCCGCGAGAGAGCCGAGGCGATCGCCGATGCAATCGTAGAGCGCAACCCTCACGCCATCGCCCTGCAGGAGGTTTCTCGCTTCACTCTCCGGGCGCCCAGCATCTACACGGGGTCGCCGGGCGAGTGGGTGGAACACACTGACTACCTCGATATCCTTCTCGCCAAGCTCTCGGACCGCGGCGTCTCCTACGTACCGGCGGCGGTCGTGGACAACTTCGGACTCGAGGTGCCCGCGCTGCTCGGCATGAACCCCGCCACCGACCTGGTCGATATCCGCCTCGAAGACATGGATGTCGTTCTGGTTCGCGGAGATCTCCCGTGGCATTCGGTCGTCACTGCGAACTATGCCGACAACCCATCACTCATCGTCGGGGGCCAGGAGCTCGAGATCACGCGGGGCTACGCCAGCGTCGTGATGGAGGTGAAAGGTCTCGATTACCGGGTCGTGTCGACGCATCTCACCCCGAGGGAGGAGGGCGAGACGGAGCAACTGGCCCAGGCAGACGAGCTGATCGCCTGGCTGGACGGATCGGAGGTCCCCACCTTCGTGATGGGCGACCTGAATACGGCACCCGGGAACACCTGGACCGACTCATACGGAAAGTTCACGGATGCTGGTTTCGCGGACCTGTGGACGCTCGCCAGACCCGACGTACCCGGTCCTACCTGTTGCCAGGACAACGACCTGTTGAATTCCGTTTCGCTTCTGGATCGCCGATTCGACCTGGTCTTCTACCGCAATCCCGTAGCGTTCGGTGAGACCGGGATCGCCGGGGAGGTACTTGCCGAGCGTCTCGGCGCGGACCCCTCGGAGAAGACCCCGTCCAACCTGTGGCCAAGCGACCACGCGGGCGTCACGGCGACGGTGAAGCCGATCCCGCGAGTCGGCCAGAGCCGCTGAGCCCCGATGTCTCGAGCGCCGGGCCGCCTTACGCGGTGGCCCGGCACCTCTCCCAGGCCCGGCTCCCACGGACGGGAATCGATCAGCGCAGAAACCTGCCTGGATCGAATGGCTCGATCGGAAGGGACGCCTTTCCCTCCAGGATATGTTCCGCCAGAAGCTTCCCCGTCACCGGTCCCAGCGTCAGACCGAGCATTCCATGTCCTGTGGCCGCATACAGGCCCCTGTAGCCTGGAAGCCCGCCGATCACGGGCAGACCATCGGGGGTACAGGGCCGGAGTCCGACCCAGACGTCCAGCGGGTCGGCCACCTGCACGCCGTCGAAGTAGAGGGAGGCGGAGCGCATCAGCTGCTCGAGCCGGTCGGGCCGGATCTCGTGATTCAGGCCGCTGAACTCGAGAGTGCCGGCGAATCGAACGAAATCGTCCATCGGCGTGCAGAACACGGATCGTTCGACCAGCAGGCAGGGCTGTTCCAGGTCGGGTGTGCCCGGCCGACCCGGGTCCCGGTCCTCGTGGTATCCTTTGGCCGGCTGGATCGGCAATCCGACACCGAGCCTTTCCAGCAGCCCGCCGCTGTAGGAGCCCGTCGCTACCACTACAGTGCCGGCCTCGATCATCTCGCCGGCATCGAGCTCCTTCCCGTTGGCCGATTCTCCTGTGCTCCGGATCCGGACGCCGATCACGCTTTCTGACGCGACCTCGATCCGGTCCACGGTCGTCCCGGGACGGATCGTGGCGCCGAGATTCCTCGCGGCCCGGGCCAATTCAGTTACGAATCGACTGGGGTTGACGGTGGAACCGTCTGCGTGGGCGAAGCCGCCGACTGCATCTTCCCGGATGGAAGGCTCCCGTTCGCGGAGAGCGTCTGCCGACAGCTCCTCCGTCTCGAATCCGTATCGACCGATCAGCCGCGCCTCGCGCCGGACCGCGTCCAGGCCGGTAACGCTGCGGCAGACCTCCAGGTAACCTGAAGGTCTGAAGTCGCATTCCAGTTCTTCCTCACCCACGAGGGCCTGGAACAGATCCGGGGTGGCGAGTCCGAGCGGTGCGAGAGAGGCCATCGCGTGCTCGAGGTGCTCCTCGGTGCAGAAGCGGGAGAAGCTCCAGAGCCAGCGAACCAGCCCGGGGTCCCAGCGGGGGGCTAAGTAGAGCGGACTCAGGGGATCCCCGAGCGAGCGTATCGCCTGCCGCACGCGTCCGGGTCCGTTGATGGGCGGATGACCGGGCGAGATCATCCCTGCGTTGCCCCGGCTGGCGCCCTCCGCCAGGTCACCCCGCTCGAGCACGACCACTTCGGCGGTCCCGCTCCTGGCAAGGTAATAGGCCGTGCAGATCCCGATCACGCCTCCGCCGATCACGATCACCCGCTGGCGGGAGCGGCTGCCGGAACCGACGTGAAACGCACCGGAGTTGTTCCGAGTCGAGGCGTCGGGCAGATCGGTCCCGATGAGCGGACGCTCCTTTCCGGCAAGGTTCCAGGATCACCCGTCGATCGTCCGACGGGCTCGATCGAGAGGGAAAGCTACGCAGGGATCCCCGGTGCGGAAAACGGGCCGGTCAGGGTATATTCTACCCTGCGGCCGCCCGGTCGCTATCGCCGAACCCACGCCTGGAGGAAGCGAATGGACTACACATGGGAAGACCTCCACAAGATGCCGGTCAAGAAGCTCCGGGAGATCGCCGAAGAGCTGGGCGACCACGAAGAGCTGCACGGCTTCCTTACCATGCACAAGGAGCATCTCGTCCCCGCCCTCTGTCACGCTCTCGGGATCGAGGATCACGCCCACCACGAAGTCGTTGGTGTGGACAAGGCGGCGATCAAGGCGGAGATC
>JAMJQL010000167.1 GCA_023554245.1 Gemmatimonadota bacterium | reverse complement strand
CACAGGATATCGATCGCGACCGCCATCTTCGCGCTGGCGGCAGCGCCTTCGGCCTGCCTCGGCCAGAACGCCGAGCCGCTGCAGGTCGGCGAAGCCGCCCCCGACTTCGTGATCCCGGGCGCGACCCGGTACGGAGTCCTCGAGGATCCGATCCGCCTCAGCGATTACCGCGGGGAGACGGTAGTGCTGTCCTTCTTCTACAGGGCCAGGACCCCCGGGTGAACGGTTCAAATGGAAGCGTACCGGGATCAGTACGCACGGATCTTTCGCGGGGGACGCGACATCGTCCTGATTGCGATCAGCACCGATGACGTCGAGAGCCTCGCGTCGTGGGCGAAGGACGCGGACTTCCCCTTCGTGTTCGGGAGTGACGAAGGTGCCGGGGTCGGGAAGTCATACGGGGCTTGGCGCTCGCTTCCCGGCGGCGGGGCGACCGACAATCGAACCCTGTTCGTAGTGGATCCAGAGGGCGTGATCGGCTACGTCGCCGCACCCTTCCGCGAGGTGGACCCTACGGCCTACGATGAGCTCGCCGATGCGATCGAGCGGATCGCGCCACCCACAGAAGATTGAACTCGGTATGCCCCGGGCGTGACAGGCGCCCGGGGCTTTCGCCGGCCCGAGCGGATCCGATAATTTAGACTCTCCTAAAACAACGGTGCTCGTGGCCGGAATTCGCATTTCCAGCCCGGCCCGCGTGCCGCATGGATCGTCGAGACCTACGCGGGAGGTCGACTCTCTTGAGCCCGGCTGTCAGTCTGGTGCTGTTCTTTTCCAGCTGCGTACTGCTGGCAGCGGTCTTCTGGCCGCGGTGGGGGGTCGCCTCGCGAGTGTCGCGGTACCGAAAGCTGGAGGAACGAGTTCTCCTCGAAGACACTCTGAAGCACCTCTACAACTGCGAGTACGCGGGAACGCCGGCGTCGGAAGAGAGCCTGGCCGGTGCTCTGGCCACGCCCCGGAGCGTGGCGCTGCGGTTGCTCGTTCGACTCGAGAAACTCGGGTTCGTCCGGATGGAGGATCTGCAGCCCACCCTGACCCGCGAAGGCCGAAAGTATGCTCTCCGGGTTCTGCGCTCGCATCGACTGTGGGAGAGGTACCTGGCCGACCGAACCGGTATCGATCCGGCCGACTGGCACGACGAAGCTGATCGCCTCGAGCACCGGACCTCCCGCGAAGAGATGGAGGACCTGGCGGCCCGCCTCGGGCACCCGCTCTACGATCCTCACGGGGATCCCATTCCGACGGCGGCGGGCGTGGTGCCCCCACCCTCGGGGCGACCTCTCGCCTCACTCGAGGAAGGCGAAATCGGGAAGGTGACGCACGTGGAGGACGAGCCACCCGAGTTGTTCCGGGAACTGGTTTCTGCGGGCATCGGTCCGGGCACGCGCATCCGTCTTCTCAATTACTCGCGTGATTCCGTGCAGTTCGAGGCCGATGGGCACGAGCGGACTCTCTCTCCGGCCGTAGCGAGTCGGATCACGGTGGAACCAATGGTCGAGTCGCCGGACCCCGTGCGCGACTCGCTGGCGGACCTGCGGGCTGGTGAGAGCGGGCGCGTTATCGGGCTTGCCCCGGCACTCCAGGGTCCGCAGCGCCGCCGGCTCCTCGATCTCGGAGTCGTCGAGGGCACCGGGATAGAGGCAGAATTCGCCAGCGCATCCGGTGATCCGGTGGCGTACAGGATTCGTGGAGCCCTCATCGCGCTGCGCCGAAGCGAGGCCGAGAACGTGCGGATCCAACGTTTCGGACCCGGTTCGCCGAACACCCCGCTGCAGCCTGTCGACGAGCCGACCGGAGCTGTGTCCTGATGGGCCGGACTCCCACAGCTGCGCCCTGCTACGGATGTACCTCGGGCAGGGACGAGGCGCTGGTGCAGCTGGGTATCGGCATCGGGCGATTCGACTACCTGGTGGCGCTCGCGGGGAATCCCAACACGGGGAAGAGCACCGTGTTCAACCAGTTCACGGGGCTCCGTCAGCATACGGGCAACTGGCCGGGCAAGACGGTTACGCGCGCCGAGGGCACCTACTCGTATCGAGACCAACGCTTCAAGGTAGTGGACCTGCCGGGCACCTATTCTCTGCAGGCGGGAAGTCCTGACGAGGAAGTGGCCAGGGATTTCGTACTCTTCGGCCTTCCCGATGTGACGGTCGTCGTGGTCGACGCGACACGGCTCGAGCGCAACCTGAATCTCGCCCTCCAGGTACTCGAGATCACGGATCAGGTCGTCATCTGTCTGAATCTCCTCGACGAGGCGCGGCGACACGGCATCGCGATCGACGAACGGAGACTGTCCGAGCTGCTCGGCGTCCCGGTGGTCCCGACCGTGGCCCGATCGGGCGCGGGGATGCCGGAACTCCGAGAGGCCGTGTTCCGCATGGCTGCGGGCGAGACGGAAACCCGCCCGTACCGGATCCGTGAATACCCCGAGGACGTAGAGCAGGCGGTCTCGCGGCTCGTCCCCGAACTCGAGGCAGTGTACCCTGAACTGGTTAATCCTCGCTGGGTTTCGCTCCGACTGCTCAACAAGGACGAGCGGATCGAGCAGGCGGTGCGGGACGGTTCGATCGGCAGTCCCGGGTCGGATCGATTCCGAACCACCGATTCAAGTTCGGGGGTGGCACTCGCGACGAGAGGCGGGCTGGCTCTGGATTCCGGTCTGGACGAGTTCGCGTGGCCTGGTGAGCCCGTTCTCGACAGGGCAGCCGAGCTGCGCTGGTCGCTGAGCCCGGAGTTCCATGACGGCCTCATGGGTCGCTACTACGCAGCGGCCCACGAGATTGCGGCGAGTGCCACGGCCACCGGCCCGCGCAAGGTGAAATTCGATCTGGACCGTGCTCTCGATCGAATCCTCACCAACCGCTGGCTCGGCTTTCCGATGATGCTGGTGATGCTCGCGCTGGTCTTCTGGATCACCATCGCCGGCGCCAACGCTCCATCCCGGCTGCTCGCCTCATTGCTGATCGATACCGTTCACCCTGCGCTCCTGCAGTTCGGAGCGTCGATCTCGATGCCGGCCTGGCTGAGCGGACTGTTGTTCGATGGAGTCTACCTGGCCACCGCCTGGGTCGTCAGCGTGATGCTGCCGCCCATGGCGATCTTCTTTCCGCTCTTCACTCTGCTCGAAGACTTCGGTTACCTGCCACGAGTAGCTTTCAATCTGGACAGCACTTTCCGGAAGGCGGGGGCCCACGGCAAGCAGGCGCTGACGATGTGCATGGGCTTCGGCTGCAATGCCGCCGGCGTTGTAGCCACCCGTGTGATCGACAGCCCGAGGGAGCGGCTGATCGCGATCATCACCAACAATTTCTCGCTGTGCAACGGCCGGTGGCCGACCCAGATCCTGCTCGCCGCGATCTTCATCGGTGCCCTCGTCCCGGCACACCTGGCCGGAGTGATTTCGGCGATGGCCGTCGTCGGCGTCGCCCTGCTCGGAATCGGCGCGATGTTCGGCGTGTCCTGGTTTCTGTCCCGGACCATACTGCGTGGCGAGGCGACGGCCTTCAGTCTCGAGCTGCCTCCCTACCGTCCGCCCCGGATCCTGCAGACCCTCTACACATCACTGGTGGACCGCACCCTGATCGTGCTCTGGCGGGCAATCGTGTTCGCGGCTCCGGCGGGTGCCGTAATCTGGCTGGTGGCGAACGTGAGCGTCGGGGGCGCGAGCCTGGCCGAGCACTTCATTGCATGGTCCGACCCGTTCGGACTGCTGCTCGGTCTGAACGGCGTGATTCTGCTGGCATACATCGTCGCGATCCCGGCAAACGAGATCGTGATTCCGACGATTCTCATGCTGACGGTACTCATGCTGGGAGCGGCGGGTCTCGGCGCGGGACCGGGCGTGATGTTCGAGCTCGAGTCTTCCGGGGATATCGGGGCCCTGCTGCGCGCCGCTGGCTGGACGACGCTCACGGGCGTGAACGTCATGCTGTTCAGTCTGCTCCACAATCCATGCTCGACGACGCTGTATACGATTTATCGGGAAACTGGAAGCGCACGTTGGACTGCCGTATCGGCCATTCTGCCGATCCTGATGGGATTTGCGACCTGCTTCGTGGTCGCGCAGGCATGGAGAATCGCCTCGGGCTGAGCCCCGACGGGTTGCCGGTGCCCTGCAGATCAGGATTGAATCAGCGCCGGCGCGGGCGGCGAGCTCGGTAGCTCCGCCAGTCGCTCGTCCAGGTCGAGACGTTGCTGTCGGGCAGGCGAGACGATTTCGAGCTCCGAGTAGAATTCCGTGCGATCGATGGCTTCTCCAAGCACGGCGGCGACGAGTGCCCAGAATGTCAGCGGAGTGCCGCCAATCACCCATGCAGCGGCCGGAACAACGAAACCGAGCCCGACCCGGCTCGCGACGGCGAGTCGGCGAATCGCCGCGCCCGGGCCGGACACGCCCGCTTGCCTCGTTCTCCTGACGTAGCGAACCAGCTTTCCCCCGCCGATGAGCAATGCCATTCCGGCGCTGCCGGCCATGAGTCCCGCCAGGTAGAGCCCGGTCAGCAGGACACCGGCGCTGTGCAGGACGGGACTTCCATCATGATGGACCGGCCCGTACACCCGATCGGCGGAAACGAGGGCGACCAGGCCTGCGGCCAGGCCCGGCCAGGCCGCAGCGGCCGAGACAGTAGCCTCGGATGCCGACAGCGCGAGCGTGCCGAGGCTCGCCATGAGGCCGAATCCGAGTACCTCCCGGCTGACCGGTGACCGACGGATTCCCAGCACAGCTCGCCAGGCGCGGGCTGGCCGGCCGAGATGCGCGAGGCTCAGTCCGGCCGCGAGAGCGGAGATGGTCGCGAACAGCAGGGGAGAGACTGCCCGGGTTCCGACGGTGTCTGCCGCCAGGAGACCGAACAGGACGGCGAGCAGCAGCGTAAATACGGCGAGCGACCATTCCCCGGCCAACTCGATACGCGGCTCGTGCGGCGTGACATCCAGTGGTACTCCTGCGCCGGAACCCGTGGTGACGGCATTCGTGAGCCCGGCCGTCGAACGCCGCTCCAGCGGGAGAATTCGGATCGACGGTCCCAGCTGGGTGCGTGGCATCCCGTCGATCTGTGCCAGGAGCTGATCTTCGTCGAGTGTCTCGTAGTCGAGGGCGCCGGTCGGACAAAGGGCGGCGCAGGCCGGCTTCCGTCCGTCTGCCAGGCGATGCGAGCAGAATGTGCACTTTCCCATGACGCCCCGGTCCGACTCGAATCGCGGGGCGCCGTAGGGACAGGCCCAGGAGCAGTAACGACAACCGATGCACGCGTCCTGGCGGATCAGGACGGCTCCGGTCGCCGGATCGCGCTCGTAGGCGAGCGCCGGGCACGCCTCCATGCAGGCCGCCGTCTCGCAGTGATTGCAGGCCAGCGACAGGTGGAAGACCGGAACGCCGGGAATTCCCCGTTCGTTGAAGCTCAGAACGCTGCGCCAGCTTCGGTCGGTCCCCAGCTGGTTCTCGATCGAGCAGGCCAGCTCGCAGGCGCTGCACCCCGTGCAACGGTTCGGGTCGAATACGAAGGCGCCCCTCAAACGGAAGGCTCCACTTCGACCAGGTTGTCGTGGAATGCCGCCCCAAACCCGATATCGGTCTCACGGCCAGCCGAGCAGAAATTGACCGTGCCGCCATCGGAGATCCACCAGCCGTTCGTGACGCTGACGCAGCCGGATTTCAGCCCCGGATCGAGCCGGGCAGGCAGCCGGAGCTCTCCCCGATCGTTGTAGACCCGGACCGGAGTCCCGTCGGCGATCCCACGTCTCTCGGCATCGTCGGGGTGAATGTGCACTGCCGGCGCTGGATCCAGTCGGCGGATCATCCGAAGGTTGCCGAATTGGGAGTGGATTCGGTTCTTCGTGTTGGGTGTCATCAGATACAGCGGATACGGGTCGTCAGGCGCACCCACCCGACGACCGGCGTGCTCGCCTCGCGTCGATTCGAGCGATTCGTGATACAACGGCAGCGGATCGATCCCCCATCGACGCTGGGCCTCTTCCGACCTGAGTTCGACGCGCCCCGACGGAGTCGGGAATCGCAGGTCCGCGAACGCCACCTCCTCGTGATCCGGCGGCAGTACCGGGCCCTCCCGCAGACGCTCGAGGCTCAATCCGTCGAATCGTGCGAGCCGCTCTTCGAGGAACGCTTCCACCTCCTCATCCGTGGGACCGGGAATCCGGTTGGCGATCGCTTCGTCCGGAATCCCAAGTCGCTCCGCGAGCAGGCGGTAGATCTCCGTCTCGGGCTTCACCGCGCCCGGTGGCTCGATGACCTTCTGCCGGAGCTGGAGGTAGGGATGCCAGTAGGCGCCGATTACGTCCGTCTGCTCGAACATCGACTTGGCCGGAAGTACGAGATCGGCTTCGCGAGCGGTATCGGTGAGGAACTGATCCACGACGACGCGGAATTCCAGGGCCCGGAATGCCTCCAGCACCCGATTCGTCTCCGGATTCTGCGTGACCGGATTGCCTCGCTCGACCCATGCCATGCGCAGCGGTGGATCGCGCTGTGCGAGCATGTCATGCCCCAGTCGAGCCGTCGAGATCGAGACCCGCATCACGCCGTCCGGACGCTCGGGCGGAAAGAAGGCCAGGGGATCCTTGACCTCATCGAAGATGGCACTCTGCAGATTCGCGTAGACCCAGCCGGCTCCGGGCCGGCCCAGGTTGCCCGTAACCGCGAGCAGCGCCAAAATCGCGCGCATGGTCTGTCCGCTGTTCGTGTAGCGCTGCATCCCGAAGCCCGCGCTGATCGTGGCCGGCCGGACTTCAGCGAGCAGGCGGCCGAGCTCGCGGACCTGCACCTCAGGAATCTCGGCGATCTCTGCCGCCCAGGCCGGAGAGAGACTGGCGACGCGCGCTTCGAATTCGTCATAGCCCAGCACGTGATCCCGGACGAACTGATCGTCGACGCCGCCGAGACGGATGATCTCGTTGGCGGCGGCGAGGGCGATCGCCCCGTCGGTGCCGGGACGCGGCCGGAGCCAGAGATCAGCAGATTCGGCGGTCTCGGTGCGCCGTGGATCGATCACCACGACGGTGGCGCCGGCCTCGCGGGCCTGCTGAACGAAGGGCATCTGGTGGATATTGGTCTCGGCCGGGTTCTTCCCCCACAGTACGATCAGTCTCGCGTTGGCGATGTCCCAGGGCGCGTTGTTACGGTTGTCGCCGAGAGTGAGGCGGGTCGCCTCCAGGCCCGCCGGCCAGCAGAGATCGCCGTAGGTCGTCGTGCAGCCGCCGAACAACCGCCAGAACTCGGCGCCGGCCCCGTTGAGAAGGCCCTTGGTCCCGCTCGCTGCATAATAGAGGATGCTCTGCGGTCCCGATTCTGCCCGGATTCGCAGAAGATGGGTAGCGATCAGATCGAGTGCTTCAGACCATTCGATCGAGGTGTAACTGCCGGTTGCCGTCCGGCGCAGAGGCTCGAGAATCCGATCGGGTGACCGGACCCGCTCCACGTAGCTCAGCCCCTTGAGGCAGACTCCCTCCGGTGTAGCCCTGTTCCCCGTGTGTGGCTCGATTCGACGAATCTCGCCGTCCTCGACGTGGACTCGCATGCCGCACGTGCTGTAGCAGTTGCGCGGGCAGGCCGTCGTGTACACCGGCATGCGGATCGTCCTTCCGGGGGATAACGGTCAGCGTCTCGGAACCGCGTCCATGGTGCGTTGGACCGAAGCGGGAGGTCAAGACCGCAAGGCCGTCCTGATGGCCGCCTCGACGTCCTGATCCGCTCCGGTGCCGGTGTAGGTAACCCTTCCGGCCGAGTCGAGAACCACGATGTAGGATGTGTTCGGTGCCTGAAAGGCTCGCACACCCGCGCCCTTCTCGTCCCACAATACGGGGAAGGGAAGCGGCATCTTGTCGAGGTGACGCCGGATTCGCTTCGGAGACTGGTTGACTCCTACGGCGACAGCGTAGAAATCCACCTCGTCCCCGTACTTCTCGAACGCCCCCAGCATCTGCGGGTGGAGCGCTTCGCAGTTCTCACACCACGTGGCCCAGAACTCGAGAAGAACGGGTCGCTCACCGATCGACGAAGACAGGTCCACGACGCCCCCCGGGCCGTCGAGTCGTTCCAGCGAGGGGCCCGCAGGAGTCGCGCCGACCTCGATGCCGATACGCGTCGTCTGCGCGCCGAGCGCGCCCGGCAGCCAGAGCAGGGCCGCTGCCAGCAGCGGCGCGATCGGCGCGGGCCGATACCGTCGATCCTGCCTCATGAGTGAGCTCCTTGCGAATGAGTGAAACATGTCACCCGAGCGCCAGCCAGGCATGCCAGGCGTACCAGGCGGCCATGATAAGAAGAACGACGCCCGCCGCCTTCTTGAGCCAGCGCATCCACGGGCCGGCCTTGGGAAGAACCCTGGCGGATCCCGAGAATACTCCGACGATGACCAGCAGGGCCGTCATTCCGAGCGAGAACACGAACAGATAGAGGAATCCGAGTCCCGCGCTCTGCGTGGTCGAGACCCAGGTCAATACGGCCGCGAAGGCAGGTGCACCGCAGGGAGCGGCGACCAGCCCGGAAGTCGCTCCGAGTAGGAACACGGCGGGATACGAGCCCGCCCCGAGGCTTCCCGCCCAGCTCGTGAGACGACGCGGAGCAGGTACCGGGAGCACGTCCAGCATCGCGAGGCCGAAGAGCGCCAGCAGCAGTGCGATCAGCCCCTGCGCCCACCAGCTCGACGCGAGGGCTCCAAACAGCGTGCCCGAGAGTCCCGCGAGCAGGCCCGCGAAAGCGTAGAGCAGGGCCAGTCCCAGTACGTAGGTCAGGGTCAGACCGATGACCCGGCCCCTGGTCGCGTCTTCCCCCGCAGTGCCGGTAATCACCCCGGCCGTAATCGGTATCATCGGATAGATGCAGGGCGTGAGACTCGTCAGCACTCCGGCCCCGAACAGCAGCGG
>JAMJQL010000024.1 GCA_023554245.1 Gemmatimonadota bacterium | reverse complement strand
CCGCGGATGTTGGCGAGCACGTATACGCCGCCCCGCTGCAGCCAGGCGATCGTGCCCGGGCTGGCGTAGGTCGGCCTGAGAGAGACCTCGAAACCACCGTACCCGTACATCAGGGTCGGGGCGGTACCGTCCAGCGCGAGGTCCACCGGACGCACCACGAAGTAGGGAATCCGCTCGCCATCCGAGCTGGTCGCGAACCGCTGTTCGGTCACGAAGCCCGAAGCGTCGAACCGATCGGGGAGTGACTTCACGACACGCGGGGCGCTGCCGTCGCCGAGAAGGTAGAGGCGATCGGGGACGATGAAGCTCTCGAAGTTCACCATCACGACGTCGCTGAACGGGTTTGCCGAGGTGACCGAGAGGGAGCCGTTCTCAGGCATCCGCACCGGATCGAGCTGCCAGCCCGTGTCCGATCGTGTCAGTCGAAGAAGGGAGCCCGTGACTTCCTCGAGGATACTCACGTAACCCACGTCGTCACTTAGCGACACGCCACGGATCGACATGCGATCCGTGGGCGCCAGGATGAGCTCGACATCGGTCGGAACCCCCGAGCGGGCCGATTCGGTCAGCCCGATCGACACCAGGCTTCCCTCTGGAAACGTCTCGTCGTCCACCGTCCAGTCGGAGCGGAGGAGCACCAGGAGATGGTCGCCCATCTGCCCGCGGAAGCTGGCATCCTCCTGCAGCGGAATCGGGCTCGCCTCGTAGTCGTCGTCGAGCACATACAGTTCGGTGCGGAAGAAGGCCGGCGTCGCCTGCACGAACCGGGTGGTGCGCCCCGGCTCCCGAGAGACGAACCCGCTGATACTCACGTAGCTCGAGTCGGTCTCCGCGATCTGGCGGGCGTCGGACAGCTCCGTGCCGCGCTCCCAGACGCGGACGGTGCGCGGATACCCGGACGACGTCAGCGAGCCCGGGCCGAAGTCGGTTCCGACGAAGAGCGCGTTCTCGTCGATCCACGAGACGTTGGACTTCGCCTCGGGAAGGTAGAAACCGTCTTCGACGAAAGCCCTTTCCCGGGCGTCGAACTCCCGGACGACCACCGCGTCGCCGCCGCCGCGGGACAGCCGGATCAGACAACGACGGTACTCGGGAGCCAGGCAGCTCCGACCTTTGTAGACCCAGTTCTCCTGCTCATCCCTGGCGAGCGCGTCCACGTCCAGTACAGTCTCCCAGGCGGGCTCGTCCGACGCGTACGATGCCAGGGTCGTGCGCCTCCAGACGCCGCGCACGTATTCCTCGTCCTGCCAGAAGTTGTGAACGTGACCGCCGAAATAGCTCCCGTAGGGAATGCGGTCCGACGCCTCGTAGATGGCCAGCGCTTCGGAGTAGAACGCGTCGTATCGCGGGTCGTCTTCGAGCCGGGCCAGCGACCTCTCGTTTCTCTCCGACACCCACGCCAGCGCCTCCTCACCGTCCACCTCTTCCAGCCAGAGGTAGGGGTCAGCAGCTTCAGAGGAGACGTCGGACGTGGTCGAGGGATTCGTAGTTTCTGCGCCGTCTCCGCAGGAGGTAAGGCCTCCCGTGGCGAAGGCAACAACCAGGCACAGCGCCGTGGGCAGATAGAGAGAGCCGCGGGCCGACGGGTGTCTCGCATCCATGCTTCCTCGCAGGGTTGGGTTTCACCCGCAGGTTATTGTCCGATCGAGGGCGTGGGAAGAGGGGAATCCGCAGCATCGGATCCGGCCCTAGAACAGCCTCCACACCGATTCGGGCGGCTTGCCCGACTTGAACCGTTCGTACCGCCGGCAGAGAGGTAGCAGGAGCAGCAGTCCGATCGCCCAGATCATGTACATCACGCCGAATCCGGTACCATCCCGGAAGGGAAGCCCCAGCAGCATGTACAGCCAGATGTGGAGGATGTAGAAGAAGAGCGCCGTGCGTCCGAAGGTCAGCAGCCAGCCTCCGTAACGCTCCACCCACGGTGTGATCCGCTCGAACATCCCGATCAGGAGGAGGTTCGTACCGATCGCGAAGGCGAGAAACACGATGCTCGGGGGGTACTTGGTCATGTTGAGGAAGTCCATCGCGCCCGTGCCGTCCCACGGATGCGTGTTTCCGAATCCGCCGACGAATCGGAGAACCAGGAACAGCCCTACCAGCGCGAGACCCGAAATCGGAACCCAGCGAAGCGCCCGCTGCCGATCGGCCGACAGAGCTTTGCCGAGTGCGGCCCCGAGCAGCGCCGCTCCGAGCCATGGAACGAAGGGGTACATCACGAGGAGGACCCCTGTCTGACCGGGGACGAAGGTGAGACGCAGTGCGGGAGAAAACGGCACGCGAACCATCTCCGCCGGAGGGACCATCGCCTGCGACAGGACGATCAGCCCCGCGCCAGCGAGGCCGAGCACCCACCCCGGAAAGCGCTGCAGGAGACCAACCGCGATGAGCGAAACCCCGAGTGCCGTCAGCACGGCGAGCACCAGGACCAGGGGACCGGGCTCTCCCGCCATGTTGGGCGCGAAGTACCATGCGTCGGGATTCGGCACCAGCGAGCCGATGATCCAGGCCGGGTTCTCGATCAGCTGCTGCACCAGCAGCAGAACCACGCCCCGAACCACGAAGTGACGAGCGATTCGTGCCTCGGACCAGCCCCGATTCCGGCGCGAGTTCGCGAACAGCACGATGCCCGCCCCCATGAGGAGAAAGAACCCCGGGGCGCAGAGGTGCGAGATGTGCCGGGTCATGAAGGAGAGCCAGTCGGGGTGCTGCGGCAGCGGCAGACCCCAGAATTCGCTCGGGTGGTGCTTGGCCACGAAGAAGGCGGCGTGGTCGATCGCCATCAGGACCATGATCAGGCCCCGCTGAGCGTCCAGCGAGAGGATGCGTCCGCTCTGCACCGGCTCGACCTGCGCGTGCGGCATGCGCCTCCTCATTCTGTTTCGCTCTCGGGCAGCACGGACCGCCTCTTGCTGTTCTGGATGGGCTACAGGGTAAGTCGGATCGGCGGCACGGGGGAAGCCCGGGGCGCCGGAGGACAGGGGAGGTGAGGGGTAGTCTCCGCAATGACAGGCAGTTCCGCCTTCGAAGATTCATCCGACCTGCAATGCCGCCTGGCACCGGCGGTCACCGGAGTTGAGCCATTCTGGAGGGCTTCATGAGACAGATTCTCTCAATCGTGTCGGTCGTGGTCGCTGCCGTACTGGCACTGACTGCGATGCCCGCGTCGGCGTCCGCACAGCAGGCAGCCGCTGCTGCAGGTCCGATTCCGTTCACGCAGCACGTGCTCGGCAACGGGCTCACACTGCTGGTCCACGAGGACCGCAAGGCGCCGATCGTGGCCGTGAACGTCTGGTATCACGTCGGCTCGAAGAACGAGCCCGAGGGTCGGACGGGTTTCGCGCATCTGTTCGAGCACCTGATGTTCAACGGTAGCGAGCACGTCGACACGGACTACTTCGAGGTCCTGGAACCGCTCGGCGCCACGGACCTGAACGGAACCACCAACCAGGATCGAACCAACTACTTTCAGAACGTCCCGACCTCCGCACTCGATCTCGCCTTGTGGATGGAGTCGGATCGAATGGGGCACCTGCTGGGCGCGATCGATCAGGCGAAGCTGGACGAGCAGCGCGGGGTCGTGCAGAACGAAAAGCGCCAGGGAGAGAACCAGCCGTACGGCAAGGTCTGGACGGAGATCTACCACAGCAGCTACCCGGCCGGGCACCCGTACCGGCACACGGTTATCGGCTCGATGGAAGACCTGGATGCCGCCAGCCTCGAGGACGTGCAGGAGTGGTTCCGGACCTATTACGGGCCTCAGAATGCCGTGCTAGTCGTCGCAGGAGACGTCGATGCCGCCACGGCGATCGAGAAGGTCGAGGCCTATTTCGGTGACATTCCCCCGGGACCGCCGATCGCACGGCATACGGCGTGGGTCGCCCCCCGAAGCGGGGAACACCGCCACTACATGCAGGACCGGGTTCCACACGCCCGCGTCTACCTGGTCTGGAACGTCCCCGAGTGGAAAGCCGCGGAGTACACCGACCTCGACCTGGCGGCCGGCGTGCTCTCGCAGGGGAAGAACTCACGGCTCTACCGGCGGCTCGTCTACGAGGACCAGATCGCCACGAATGCGTCTGCATACGTAAGCGGGAGGGAGATCGGGAGTCAGTTCGTGATCACGGCCACCGTGCAGCCGGACACGGACCTCGCGACCGTGGAAGCGGCGCTGCGCGAGGAAATGAACCGATTCCTCGCAGACGGCCCGTCGGACGAGGAGCTCGAGCGGGTAAAGACGCTCGAGCGGGCATCCTTCCTGCGCGGGATCGAGAGGATCGGCGGATTCGGAGGGAAGTCGGACCGACTCGCCCAGGGGGCGGTCTACGCCGGTGACCCGACCTTCTACCTGACGCAGAACGAACGCATCGAGTCGGCTACGGCCGATCGCGTGAGGGAAACCGCGAGAGACTGGCTGTCGGACGGCGTGTTCGTCCTCGAGGTGCACCCGTTCCCGGAGCTCGTGGCCGCCGAGACGGGCGCCGACCGGTCGTCGATGCCTGCGGTGGGCGCCCCTCCCGTCCCGAAATTCCCCGAGGTGCAACGGGCCACCCTCTCAAACGGCCTCGAGGTCGTGCTCGCCGAGCGTAACGATCTGCCTCTCGTGCGGATGCAGCTGCTCGTGGATGCCGGCTTTGCGGCGGACCCGGGATCACGACCCGGCCTGGCCAGCATGACGGCCGCGATGCTCGACGAGGGCACGGAGAGACTCGACGCACTCGAGATCGCCGAGCGACTCGACCTTCTGGGCGCCTCGATCGGCAGCGGTGCGAATCTCGATCTGAACACGGTCTCTTTGTCAGCTCTGAAAGAAAACCTGGAGCCGTCGCTCGAGCTGTTCGTGGACGTGACCCGCAATCCCGCTTTCCCTCAGTCTGATTTCGACCGGCTGAGAAAGCAGCGCCTCTCACGCATCGAGCAGGAGGAAGCGCAACCCATGGGGATGGCGATGCGTGTGCTTCCGCCTCTCCTCTACGGCTCCGGGCACGCCTATTCCCAGCCACTGACGGGAAGCGGGACCGTGGCCTCCGTCGAGGCGATGACCCGCGAGGACCTGCAGCGATTCCACGACAGCTGGTACGCCCCCAACAACGCGACGCTCGTCGTCGCGGGGGACGTGAGCCTCGGCGAGCTCACCGGGATGCTGGAAGAGACCTTTGCCAGCTGGGAGAGGAGCGAGGTGCCGACGAAGCGGGTCACGAGCGCTCAGACCGCCTCCGGCGCCCGGGTGTACATCCTCGACAAGCCGGGGGCGCCGCAGTCGATGATCATGGCCGCCCAGCTGATTCCGCCGACGGCGAACCCGGATGAGATCGCGTTCGAAACGATGAACACGGTCCTCGGAGGAGCTTTCATCTCCCGGATCAACATGAATCTCCGCGAGGACAAACACTGGTCCTACGGTGCATTCAGCTTCGCATGGGATGCCGCCGGACAGCGTCCGTTCGTGGTCCTGGCTCAGGTGCAGACCGATCGGACCGCCGAGTCTCTGACCGAGATCCGCAACGAGATCACGGGGATCCGGGGCCCCAGGCCGGTGACGGATGAAGAGATCGCCTGGGCAGTGGACAATCTCGCGCTCTCATTGCCCGGGAACTGGGAAACGATCGGTGCCGTGGGCGGCTCGCTCTCGGAAATCGTTCGCTTCGGATTGCCCGACGACCACTTCGAGACCTACGCCGGTGAGATCCGGAACGTAACGCCCGAGCAGGCGAGCGCCGTGGCCCGTTCCTTCCTCGATCCGGAGCGAATGGTCTGGGTCGTGGTGGGCGATCGCTCGGAGATCGAGGCTTCGATCCGCGAGCTCGACTTCGGTCCGGTCGAGGTACTCGAGCCGGAAGCGCAGGAGCCGAAGCCGGTGGCTCTGCTCGACTGACGGCGGCCTGAAGACACGTTGCGGTTTCCCGATTGAGAGCGCCCGACTTCCCATCGGGAGTCGGGCGCCCTCGTGCTCACCTGTCACACTTCGCCACCCGTTAACGCACTCTCTCCCGGAAGCCGGTATCGAGTCGATCCGGCAGGAATGGCATGAACGGCAACCGGGAGGAATTCCATGAACGGTGCGACAGCGACGGAAGCGACGATTCGAAACGGGGTGAATGTCGAGGACCTGCTCGGTGCAATCGAGGCGGTCACGGCAGATGGCGAGAACGGCAGGTTGACCTTCAGTACCAGCTCCCGCTGGCTCGGTGGATTCCGCGCTCGGCACACTCCGGGTGCCTACCGCGTCGGGGGCGAGCCGGGCGCGCACTCCGCCGACCATTCGATCGTCTCCGATGAACCATCCGAGATCCTCGGAACCGATCAGGGCATCAGCCCGGCGGAAATGGTGCTCAGCTCCCTCGCAGCCTGCTTGATCGTGGGCTATTCGGCCAATGCCGCCGCACTCGGTATCGACCTGAAAGATGTCTCGATCGAGATCTCCACAGAAGGAAGTCTCGAGGGATTCATGAACATCCGTGACGCGAAGCCGGGACTCGAGTCGATCGCCGTGCAGGTGAACGTCACCACGGATGCACCGCCCGAGGCAATCGCGGAACTTCACGAATATGTGAACGCTCACTCGCCGATCTGGGATACTCTCGCGAGCCCGGTCCGGGTGAGTTCGAATCTCGTCGCGACACAGGCCTGAAACTGACGTCGTCTTCGGCGAAGGGGGGCTGGCCGCCATGGCGGTCCCCCTTCGCCGGTAGTCTGGCGCCGCACACGGATCTGCGCGATTCTTCGAACACGACGTCCGGATCCTCTGTAAGCCCGGTCCATGTGAGTAACGCGTGCGCATTTCGTTTGGAACAACTCGTCGGACGATCGCGCCTCTACTGGCTCTGTTCATCCTGTCATCGGCAGGCCGCGCGGCAGGCCAGATCGCCCTGCAGAGTCCGCCTCCCACCGATGGGCCAGTCCCCGTGCAGGTCGGGTTGAATCTGATCGACGTCGTCGAGATCGACGATTCGCACAAGACGGTCGAATTCGAGGCGATCCTCACGCTGCTCTGGACCGACGAGCGACTGCGCTTCGATCCGCTGGAAGTGGGAACGGACGAGATCGTCTACCAGGGCGACTATCAGTTCTCGGAGATCGGGACGGGGTGGTGGCCGCAGCTGTTTCTCCGCAATGCGTCGGGGACGTACGAGCGCCAGGGCATCCTTCTGCGTCTGAGCCCCGACGGGACGCTGCGCTACGAGGAGGAGATCCGCGCGACCGCCGAAGTGGAAATGGACCTGCGACGGATCCCGTTCGACGTGCAGGAATTCGACCTGATCTTCGAGCCCCTGGGTTTCGACGCGAGCGAAGTCGTACTCGAGCCGGCCCCCGACTGGACCAGCGTCCGAAGCGACAACGTGAGCGTAAAGCAGTGGTCGCTTGGAATGATCACCGGCTCCCAACTCGAAGATGCCGTACTGATGAAGTCGGGTCGGGTCATGGTGGTCACGGCCGTGGCTTTCTCGTTTCCCGCGGAGCGGAATCCCGGGTTCCTGCTTCGCGTGATCGTGATTCCTTTGCTGATCCTCGTGGCGCTCAGCTGGTCCGTCTTCTGGATGGCCACCTCTCAGCTCAGCGACCGGATGGCGATCTCGTTTCTCGGAATCCTGACTGTCGTCGCCTTTCAGATCGTGGTCTCCGAGATGCTGCCGCGCATACCGAATTTCACGATTCTCAGCAGTTTCCTGCTGTTCAGCTACCTGCTCCTCGTAGCGAGCGTCGTGGAGAATCTGCGGGTGGGTGCGCTCGACCAGGCGGGGCGTTTCGAGGCCGGGAACCGGCTGGACCGCCGGTGCCGGTGGCTGTTCCCGTTGATCTTCCTGGTCGGGAACGTCGTGATCGTCCTCTTCTACTTCGTCACGTAGTCGCGGTCAGTCGTCAGGTCCATCCCGAGTCGGCGTCTCGGCCATGACGTCGGCGATCGTGGTCGTCTGAAAGAACGCATCCACTCGAGTCGCGACATCCTTCCACCTGTGATGAGCACCGCACGGGTACTCATCGGAGCATTCCAGACGCCCCAGCACGCAGCGCCGCGGCTCGGTCGCCGGGCGGAACGGCGCGATGACCTCCTCGAGAGTGATCCGATCGGGACTGCTCGCCAGGCGAACACCCCCTGTCCGGCCGCGCTCGGAGTCGATCAGCCCCTCGCGCGCCATCTGATGCAGGATCTTGGACAGGTAGTTACGCGGGATGGAAGTCTGCTTCGCCAACTCCGAAGTGCGTCGCGAGCCTTCCTCGTGCGATCGTCCGAGGAAGACGGCGGCGCGCAGTGCATATTCCTGCGTTCTGGAGAGCAAGCCGACTCCGATCAGGTATCGCCCGTTGCCGCCAGTCCGTCAACGAGCCGGTCGAGCGCTGCAAAGGCTGCCAGGATCTCACCCGGTACGACGCGAATCGGAGGTGGATACCTGAACAACCTGTTACGATAAGCCGAGAGGAGCAGCAGGTCGTTCTGGTCCGATTGACTCAAGCTCAGGCCGACCGCATCGCGCGCCGTGGCGCGCGAGCGCCTACAGGAGAATCGACGGTCCTCCCAGCCTCTGTGCATACCGGGGCTCACGCATGCGAGTTCCTCGTCGCTCAAGAGGTCCACGACGTCGTGGAACTGAAGCGTGTGGGGGCTGGTCACTCCGTCGCGATGGGGGTCGACCTCCGGTGTCGGAAGCTCCAGCTGGAGGCCAATCGTGGCCGGAAACCGGTCGCGAACCGGCTGCAGCCGCTGGATGACCATGACTTCGGCCGCGTGAAGCCCGAGATCGAGGGCCTCGAACAGGTCGACGAGATCGCCGGTATCCTGGGCCCGCGCCTGTCGCGAGCCGTCCCACATGCGACGAGCCTCGTCGTCGAGCCCGAGCTCGATTACGTCCGGCAGGTCGGCCATCGGTCTCTCTCCGTCTCGGGATTGTCACTCATTCGAGGTCCATTCCAACCGGGTCGGTCACAGTCGTGAACCGGTCGAGCTTCTCGATCGGCAGGTGACACTGCCGGCAACGGGTCCGTTCCGGGTGCGTCGTCCGGATCGCCTCCCGCGCACCGGGTCCGTCGTGACAAGCCAGACAGTTCTCGCGCATCACAACCCTGTGAGGAATGCGTGGCGGTGCGCCTGCCGTGGCGCGATCGCCCGACGTCAGCGCCTGGGCAACGCCATCGAACTCGCTCGCCACGAATTCCGCGTCCGTGGTTCGAAACACGTGACACTGCATGCAGCGGATCGTGCCTCCGGCTGACCGTGTGCCCTCGTGCGGCGAGGCGGGTGCGTAGCCGACACCGGATACGGAACGTCCTCGATCGTTGTGGCAATTCACGCAATCCGCGCCGAAGCCCCGATGCGGAATCACGGGAGGTGCACCATCGTACGCTCGCCGCTCCGCGCGGATCTCGGCGGACGATTTACGCGCGCCCTCGTGCCCGGGAACCGCCACCGTGTCGGGCGAAGTACAGGTTCCCGACAGGGCCGCAAGAGCGATGATGGGCAGGATGCGACCTGTCACGCGGCGCATCAGGTCCTCTCGATCCGGACCGCGCACTTCTTGTAGTCCGGCTCCTTCGAGATGTTGTCCATCGCGTCGAGGGTCAGCAGGTTCGGCAACCGCGCCTCGTCGAAGAAAGGAATGAACACGGATCCCGGCGGCGGTTCACCCCGGCCACCCACCGACGCAGGAAGCTCCAGCTCGCCGCGACGGCTCGCTACCAGGACGATCTGGCCGGCACCGATGCCCAGGCGTCGGGCGTCGACCCGGTTCATCTCGACGTAGCCCTCGCTGACCGCCTGGTGCAGCTGCTTGACCCGACGGGTCATCGAGCCGGTGTGCCAGTGCTCGAGCACGCGGCCGGTGCAGAGCCAGAAGGGGTATTCCTCGTCGGGAATCTCGGCAGGTCGGTGATAAGGGCGGATCCAGAAGGCCGCCTTCTCTCCGTAGCCCTTGGCCTTGTAGAAGTGGACGCCCCGATCCTTCTTCACGTACGGATCATGGCCGGCCGCGTACCGGTACCGGGTCTCGACGCCGTCCACCACCGGCCAGAGGAGACCGCGGGTCTGCTCCAGTTGTTCGTAGGAGGCCACGTCCTTGCCGAGTCCCAGCGTGAAGCTCCGGTACTCCTCGTACATCGGCTTGTGCCAGTAGTCCTCGGGCCAGGGAAAGAGGTGTTCCATGCCCATGCGCTTCGCGACCTGGATGATCTGCCACGCGTCTTCGGTGGCTTCCCCCGGAGGATCCACGGCCTTGTGCCAGTGCTGGGTGCGGCGTTCGGAGTTTCCGAACACGCCCTCGCGTTCGACCCATGCCGCACAAGGCAGCACCAGGTCCGCCACTTCCGTGCTCGGCGTCGGGTAGATGTCGCTCACGATCAGAAACCGGCCGTCACCCGGCTCGCGACGGATCCGGTTCAGGTTCGGGATGCTGACCCACGGATTCGTGGTCTGGGTCCACAGCACCTTCACATCGCCCCTCATGAAGGCCCGGAACATGTCCATTGTGTGGAGGCCGGGCTTCGGGTTGATCGTGCCCGGCGGGACGTTCCAGATCTCCTCGGCCTTTGCCCTGTGATCGGCGTTGGTGACGACCATGTCTGCCGGCAGTCGGTGCGCCAGCGTGCCGACTTCCCTCACCGTACCGCAGGCCGACGGCTGTCCGGTCAGGCTGAAGGGATTCGAGCCGGGCCGGCTGATCTTCCCGGTGATCAGATGCAGGTCCGTGATCAGGTTGTTCATCCAGGTGCCGCGGGTGTGCTGGTTCACCCCCATGCACCAGAGACTGACCGTACCACGTCCGGGGTCTCCGTAAATCCTGCCCAGCGTCTCGATCTGGGCGGCCGGCACACCGGAGATGTCGCTGACCTTCGCCGGCGTGTAGTCGGCGAGAAAGTCCTCGAGCTCGGTAAGCGATGCGTCGCGTCCCTGGTCCTTGAACCGATAGTGTTCCGCCGGCCCGTCGCCTGGCTCGAGTCCCAGCCCATCTTCGCCCCAGCTGCCGAAGCCGATCCGCTCGATGTCCTCGATACCGCGCTTGAACACCACGTTCTCGCGAATGAACGGCTCGCTGATCTTCCCGTCTCGGACGAGGCAATGGAGAATTCCATTTGCGATCGCGAGATCGCTGCCCGGCACGAATTCCAGGTACATGTCGGCGTAGTCGGTGGTCGGTGTCCGCCTCGTTCCGATGTCGACGATCCTGACGCCGGGGTTATTCCGCTTGTTGGCGAGGATCCGGGAGAACAGGACCGGGTGCATCTCGGCCATGTTGTTTCCCCAGAGGATGAAGTCGTCGCCGACCTCGAAGTCCTCATAGCAGCCCATCGGCTCGTCGCTCTGAAACTGCGTCATGAATCCGGTTACCGCGGATGCCATGCACAGCCGTGCGTTGGGCTCGACGTTGTTTGATTGCATCCCGGCCCTGAACCACTTCGAGGCAGCATAGCCGTCGAATACGGTCCACTGACCGGACCCGTATATCGCCACGGCGTCGGGACCGGATTCGTCCAGGGCCTCGCGATACTTCCTCGCGATGAGATCGAGCGCTTCGTCCCAGGAAATCCGCTTCCAGTTGTCCCCATCGCGCAGCATCGGGTAGCGGAGCCGATCCTCGCCGTACAGCATCCCCGGAAGGTGATATCCCTTCACGCAGAGGAGACCGCGGTTCACCGGGCTCTTCACGTCACCGCGCACCGTCACCACCCTGCCGTCCTTTACGCCGACCTCGACGCCACAGCCCGTGCCGCAATAACGACAGGGCGCCTTGGACCAGGTGAGCCCGGCCTCGTCGATACCGGCGTCGCTGCCCGCGAGTCGTTCCGCCCGCTCCCGGTCCGAACAGGAGAAGGCCGCGAGGCCAGCCGTGCCGGCGCCGACGGTGTGGAGGAAACGTCTGCGTTTCATGGCTGCCGCTCCTCTAGTTCCGTTCCTCGCCGCCGTAGCGGCGGGCCATTTCCTGTCGGATCCGCTCGGCGGCCTCTTCGGCGCCCTCCTCGAACCAGATGTGCTCGGGACGCTCGAGTATCCCGTCGAGAATCCGCTCCACCGCCTCGGCCTGGGCGCTCATGCCTGCGTCATGCGCATGCTCGATGATCTCCCGGGTCTGCGGAACGAGCTCCATGTAGAAGCGTTCCGCCACCTCGTACATGCCGTGCCAGTGGGTGTAGTCGGGCGCCATCATGGAGGCTCCGTGCCTAGCCCTTCGCCCTTCGTGGTGCCACAGATAGAACCAGGTCCACTCGACTTCTTCGTCGAATTGAGTCGGTGTGCGCAGACCGTTCTCGACCAGCGCTCCCATGATCGCCAGGCCCGGCTTCGCGAATTTCTCGTTGTAGAGAATGACCAGGTCGTCATACTGCTCGTAGAAGGAATTCACGTAGTCGTCGGTATGGCAGTGCGAGCAGACGTCCTTCATCCGGTCGCGCTTCTGGTTCGCCGAATCGTGGATCAACGTGCGCCGCAGCTCCGGATCGGTCTCCGTCACGATTTTGTGGTTTACGTCGGTGTCCATCACGGTGCTGACCGGCGGCCGGTTCGTCCACGAGATCCGCTCGCCGGGATCGTGCGTGATCCGGCCTCCGTTGCGGATGTTGCCGGACATGTGACAGGTGGCGCAGGTTGGCGCCGCGGCGTAATCCACGCCCAGAACCCAGTGCTCGGCATCGAGATTCATGTCTTCCTTGAGGTCGCGGAAGGCGATGCCGTGCTTCGACTCCTCGTAGACCTCCTTCTGTGGATGGTCGGGTCCGAGGTGGCACTTCCCGCAGTTCTCCGGCTGCCGCGCCCGGCGCGGCGAAAAATCGTGACGGCTATGACAGGCGGCGCACGAGCCCCGGGTGCCATCGAGGTTGAGCCGCCCGATCCCCGTGTTGGGCCAGGTGCCCGCGTAGAGGACCGGCTTGCCCTTGTCGTCGCGCATGATGCGGGCGAAGGCGTCCGCGTTGGTCGGGATGCCATCGGCGTCCGGCGCGAGGTCATCCACCGTGATGCGGCCGCCGTTCGTGCTTTCCAGTGCGACCTTCGATCCATGACACTGCTGGCACCCCGAGTATGCGCTCGCGAGACCATTCACCATGTCCACGGCCTTGCCGGGTGTCGGCGAGTGCGGATTGAAGTCGACCCGGGATCCTTCCACGGTCTCTGCCAGGAAGTTGTCCAGCGAGGCCAGGATGTTGCCCGCCGACGAATGGTGACTGGCGGCGAACTCATTCGCCTCACCGTCGTGGCATCGAGCGCAGTCACGAGGGGTGACCACGGTCGCGATCTGCTCCCCGTGATGCAGGTAGCTGTCCGCTTCCTCGATCGCGGCCTGATGGCACTCCATGCATCCGACGCCCTTCTCGGCGTGCGTGCTGCTTTCCCAGTGCACCACGATCCCCGGATTTTCCTCGGCGTGGCAATCGACGCATTCGCGTGAATTCGCCGGCACGGCCACGTGAGGCGGTCGGATACCGGCCTCCTCGGCTTTGCGCGCGGTCTCCATCCACTGCACGAGAACGAGCGAGAGCAGAAACAGGCCACCCAGGGCGGCGATGACGATGCGCTTTGTGTCGAGAGTCATGGAGAGTCCTCAGTGTCGGGCGAAGGCTTCCCACAGGGTCAGTCCGATGATGGTCAGGACCCCGAGGATTCCGATCCACACGCTGGCTTCCTGGAACCGGGTGTTCTTCCGGATCCAGCCGTCGATCCAGGGCCAGGCGAACATCACGAAAACGATGAAGCCCATGCTGAGCACCGCCGCCGTGCCGGTGAACAGCTTGAGCCAGCGGAAAGCTACGTAGAAGAACCACTCGGGCTTGATGACTTCCGGCGTCTGCAGCGGATTGGCTTCCGGACCGAGCGTAGCCGGGAGGATCGTGGCCAGCGCGCTCAGCACGACCATCAGCACCAATCCGATGATCAACTCGGTGTAGAGATGGTCGGGGAAGAAGTTGAAAGTCTTCCCGCCCGCCTCCTCCTCGTCTGCGAAACGGAATTCGGTCACGCCCTGAAGCCGTATCACCGCAATGTGGGTCGCGATCAGGAACACGATGGTGACCGGCAGGATCGCAGCGTGGAGCACGAAGAACCGGGACAGCGTCGACTGATTGTAGGCATCTCCCGCCAGCATCATCCTCTTGATGAAGCTGCCGACGACGGGGATCGTGTCCGAGATGTTGGCCCCGACCGTCGCGCCCCAGAAGCTCAGCTGTTCGTATACGAGGCTGTAACCGGTGAAACCGGTGAGCAGCGTGCAGAGCAGCAGGCACATCCCCACGACCCAGTTGATCTCGCGAGGGTCGCGATAGGCACCGGTGAAGAACACCCGCATCTGGTGCAGGATCACCGAGACGATCATCAGGGTCGCGGCCCACTTGTGCACCGACCGGATGTACCAGCCGAACGAAACCTCGTTCGTGATGTGCTCGACGGATGCATACGCGGTGGTCGGTGAGGACTCGTAATAGAAGGCGAGCAGGATGCCCGTGATGATCTGGACGATGAACAGGTAGGCCGGAGTTCCACCGAGAGCGAACCACCAGCGCTTCAGGTGATACGGAACCGGCTCGTTCGTCAACTCGCGAAACTGGCGGCCCGAGACCGGAAGACGATCGCCGAACCAGCTCGCGACGCTCATCAGGCCGGCTCTCCGCTCGTCGGATCGGAGACGTGCGGATCCCCGCAGTCCAAGCAGGGATCATGCCCCGGTCCGACGATTCCAGGCCCCTCGGCCACTATGCCCGCCGGGCCGGCGCTGGCGAATCGCGGTGGGGGCACGGCTATGTGGAGCAGGCCGTTTTCCACGCGGAGCGCATAGCGGGGGAGAGACTGGCCCGCGTCGCCGGGCGGCCCGCCGATTCCCTTTCCGGATGGGTCGAACACGCCATTGTGGCACGGGCAGAAGAACCGGTCGTTCTGGCCCTCCCAGCGGACCTGGCAGCCCAGGTGGGGACAGGTGCTGGACAGCGCGATGAAGTCCTCGGCCGTGCCCTCACGGGCCATGCGCGCGATGTTGATCGTCTCGCCGGCCGGTCCCCGGTAGCGGATCGACTCTCCGACCTCGATTCCTTCGGTCTCCGTGACGAACAGCCACATCACTTCGCCCGTCGTCGCGGGATACAGATACCGGCCCGCGATCAGTGCGAATCCGCCGTAGCCTCCGACCAGGCCGGCGGCCATAGCCGTCTTCGAAGCCTTCTCCAGGAATGCGCGGCGGTCCGGCTCGCTTCCCTCTCCGAGGTCCCCGGACTTCGGGGCCGAGGGGGCTGATCGCTGGTCATCGCTGGTCATCGCACTCTCCGGGCGAACTCTGGTTGCCATTCATGATATGTTCATGATAATATCTGTCTCGTTCGATGGTCGTCAAGCCTGAAATGTCCGAATCTGGAGGGGCTATGTCCGGCCGCTTCCGCCCGTTGTCGCGCTCGCTACGTGCAGCGTGCGCAGGTCTCGCTCTCGCCGGCATGCCTATCCCGGCACTGGCCCAGGAGACTGGTGACGCAGGCGCGGAGGAGTACCCTGTTTTCCGTGTGGACGGCCAGTTCCGCCTGCGATTCGAAGCTGACGGGCGCACTACTGGAGTCGACCCGGACTTCGCCGTGCTCTCCCGGGTGCGGGTCGGGGGCGGTGTGCTTCTCGCCGACTGGATCGATGTATACGCACGGATCCAGGATTCACGAGCGTGGGGCGATGCGTTGAACACGCTCACCGATGCCAGCGCAGACCAGCTCGACTTGAATGAAGGTTATGTCACGCTCGGAAGCGGTAAGGGGTTCAAGGCGAAGCTGGGACGCCAGCAGGTCAAGATCGCTGACGAGCGCCTGGTCGGAGCCGTGGATTGGACCAACACGGGGCGCTCGCTGGACGGGGCCCGGCTGTCCGGCGAAGCAGGGCGATTCGGGTGGTCCGCATTCTGGATGAACATCAGGGAGCGTGACTCACTGCTCGCGGTGGGGCTGAATCCGCAGCTCAATCAGGGCGTGAACGATGACGGCTGGCTGATCGGCGGATTCGGATCCACCATGCTCGGCGAATTCAACGCCGAACTGACGTTTCTGGTGGACAGAAAGGCGATTACCGAGGAGTCGTACACGACCAATCTGCGGATCCACAGGGGTCCGAGCGGACTCCTGTTCGACGCGGCTGGCGCATACCAGACGGGTCCTGACCGGGACGCATGGTTCGCGAGCGCGAAGCTGGGCTGGGGCTTCGACCGATTCTCCGTGGCCGGTCAGCTGGACTATCTCTCCGGCGATCCCGACCCGACCGACCTCGAGACCCGGGCGTTCAATACCCTCTACGCCACCAACCACAAGTTCTACGGTCTAATGGACTACTTCCTCGCCATCCCGGCGCAGCTCGACCAGGCGGGTCTCGTGGACGCGGTCGTGCGAGGGAGCTGGAGAGCGGCGAAGAACACGACGATCAGGATCGACCTGCACCGCTTCTGGACCGCCGAAGAGCGGTTCGGCGAAACCGCGCTCGGTACCGAGCTGGATCTCGTGGGCGCCTGGAACATCCTTCCGGTAGCGAATCTCGCTGCGGGCGGTGGTCTGTTCATGCCCGAACCCCTGATCACGCGCCTGCTACCGGCGTTCGCCGAGGGCGATGACACGACCTGGTGGGGCTTCGTACAACTGACTCTTCGCTGGCCGTGAACGAGACCCGGCGATTCGACCCGTACCTGAACAGGAGAGAGCGGCGATGAACCAAGGCGGTGAGAGCGCCACTTCACGACTGCGTGAAGAACACCAGTTGATTCTGCAGGTGGCCGACGGGATGCAGGCGTTGCTGGCGGACGCCGCGGAGGAGAGCTGGGACTTCGATGCATTCGGCGATTGCATCACCTTCATCCGACTGTTCGCCGACGCCTGCCATCACGGCAAGGAAGAGGACCTTCTGTTCCCGACGCTCGAGAAGGCCGGGATGTCGCGGCAGCAGGGCCCGATTGCGGTCATGCTCGAGGAGCACAGGATCGGCCGGCAGTACGTTCGATTCATGTCCGAGGCTCTGGAGCCTGCGCGAGCCGGTGACACGGAGGCCCGGGCCCGCCTGGCCAATTCGGCGCGCGGGTACGTGGAGCTGATCCGGGCGCACATCATGAAGGAAGACAACGTCCTGTTCAACATGGCCGACCACGTGGTGCGGGGATCCAACTGCGACTCGCTGTGTGTCGCCTACGGAGCCGTCTGCGGCCGCCGCTTCGAGGGACACAGCAAGGATGAGCTCGCGGCGCTTGCCGAGCGCATCACGAGGCGGCCCGGCGGCGACTGAATCGAAGTCCGAGACCACGACGAATCGGGAAGGCATGCTTTTCCCGGGCCCGGCGACTCGCACGAATCGCCGGGCCTCTCTTATAATGGGCGACCTTCGAAACGCAGAGGCGAACGCGTCGCACCGGAAACATCGGCGGAGAACAGATGGAATTCTTCCAGTGGCTCACTGACATAGGGACCCGCTACGTGGCGGAGCTCGGCTTCGAAGTGAACGGCGAGACGGTTCCGTTCATGGTCCTGCTCCTGCTCGGGACCGGGGTATTCCTGACGCTTCGCCTCGGATTCATCCAGATCCGGCGCCTGGGCCACGGACTCAAGGTCACGACGGGAGCGTACGATGATCCCGATGAGCCGGGGGACGTATCTCACTTCCAGGCGCTGACCACGGCGCTGTCGGCTACGGTAGGCATCGGAAATATAGCCGGCGTCGCGATCGCGATTCACTGGGGCGGTCCGGGAGCGCTGTTCTGGATGTGGGTCACGGCATTCCTCGGCATGGCCACGAAGTACACCGAGGTCACGCTGGCTCAGAAGTACCGGGACGTCGAGGAGACGCACGGCCACGCCTGGGACAGCACGGTGTCGGGCGGGCCGATGTACTACATCGAGAAGGGACTGGGAAAGAACTGGAAGTGGATGGCCGTGATCTTCGCCACGCTGCTTGGAATCACAGGATTCCTCACCGGCAACGCGATCCAGGCCAACACCGTCGCGGACACGATGCTGAACACGTTCGGGATCCCGGTCTGGGCGACGGGACTCCTGACCTCGGCGATCGTCGCCGCGGTCATCCTGGGTGGAATATCGCGGATCGGTAAGGTCACGGCCGTGCTCGCCCCGCTGATGGCGGCCATCTACGTGGCCGGTGCGATGGTGATCATCACGCTCAACATCGGCGACGTGATGCCCGCGTTCGGACTGATCTTCAGCGAGGCGTTCAATCCGACCTCGGGCGTCGCCGGCACGGGCGTCGGCGCCTTCCTGGTCACGCTGATGTGGGGAGTACGCCGGGGTCTGTTCTCGAACGAGGCCGGACAGGGTTCGGCGCCGATCGCACACGCGGCCGCGAAGACCGACGAGCCGGTCTCGGAAGGAGTGGTCGCGCTGCTCGAGCCCTTCATCGACACGATCGTGATCTGCACCATGACCGGTCTGGTAATCATCCTGACCGGGGTCTGGAACGAGCGGATTCCGACCGAGATCGTGCTCGGAGGCGGGGACCTGACCTACGTCCAGGTGGATGAGAACGGTCACCACGGTGCGGCCGAGACGCCGCCCGAGATCCGGATCGATGGGGGACGACACCTCGATCTGAGCCCGGAGGCGGCCCGGGTGGCGTGGCACGACGTGGCGATCGAGGAGTTCTTCGTCGATCCCGAGATGACGATTCCGTTCACCGGGACGATCGACGTGGAGTCGAGCCTGGCCATGACCGCGGAGGGCGAGAGCTACCCCTCCCTGTGGGCGGCTGCGGTCGAGAGCGGTGCCCCGCTGACCCAGGAGGGCTTCCGACGAGGCCTCGCGCCGGTCGGTGACTGGGGGCACTACATCATCGTGCTGGCGGTGCTTCTGTTCGCGATTTCCACGGCGATCTCGTGGAGCTACTACGGAGACCGCTGCGCCAACTACCTGTTCGGCTCGGCCGCCGTGCTGCCCTACAAGGTCGCGTTCGTGATCATGCACTTCGTGGGGGCGGTGCTGCCGCTCGCCGTGATCTGGAACCTCGGCGACGTGTTCCTCGCCGTGGTCATCGTGCCGAACCTGATCGCGTTGATCCTGCTGTCGGGGCAGGTCGCACGCGAGACGAAGAGTTACTTCGAGCGCGAGCCGTGGCGTGAGAACGAGATCAAGCACAAGCGTCTGAAGGAGAGCGGTCGCCTGTAGCCCGGGGCTCATTCGAACGAGCGGACGACAACGCAGTTACCACGGAGCGTAAGAATGGCGGAGCCGTTCCTGACGTCGGAGTCGGAGGAATCAGGGCTTATCGGGCGCGTGTTCGGATCGAGGGCGCGCGGCGCAGCGGCGCGGGAGATCGAGGCGCTTCTCGCGGCCGCCGGACGCGTGACCGACGTCTCGGCTACCGCCGTAAAGTCCGTGGGGACTTCCCACGCGGTCGATGTGAACCGGCACCTTCGTGCGCCCTGCCTCGCCCTGTACCGTCGCTACCTCGAGCACTGTTTCGTGGACCGGAAGCTCAGCGATGATGAGGTCGAAGACCTCGTGCACCTGCGAAGCGTGCTCGCGCTCGAGGAATCAGACTGTGCCCGGCTCCATGACGAAGTCGCCGTCGCCCTTTATGGAGCGGCGGTCGAGGAAGCCCTGGCAGACCGCAGACTCGAGCCCGAGGAAGAGGAGTTCCTGGCGCTGTTGCAGAAGCAGCTGCGAATCGAGGACGAGCGGGCGCAGCAAGCTCTGGCGGAGGCCACGCGCAAGGCGCGAAACCGGTTTCTCGCCACAGCAACCACGGCCGAGGGCGCTCTCGTCGCGGCCCAGACGGCGGCTCTTCAGCTGGAGGGATCGTCGGAGGCTTCGATCGAAGATGCGGTCGCCAACGCGCTCGAGCAGTCCGCCACGCTCCTGCCCGAGCTCGGTGAGATCGAGGTGACCAGGATCACCGCGAGCCTGAACGATTGTCGCGTCGGGAAGTGGCACGTACAGGTGCGCGCCGACCTGCCAAAGGGGTGATCCGCGCCGCTTCGAGGCCGCGCTCGCTCAGAACTCGACGTTGATACCGATCGTCGGGAGCACGCCGAGCGACTCGTTGAATTCGGGCTCGTTTGAGCGTGGATCCCAGCGGACGGCGCTGATGTTGTTTCTGCCGTAGACGTTCTGCACGTCCAGGTAGACCTCCAGCTGCCAGCTGCGGAAGCTGAACCGTCGGTCCACCCTTAGATCGAGAGCGTGGAAGGTGGGGAATCGCTCGCCCTCGTTGTACTGCGTCCAGTCCCGCTGTCCGGTGTCCGGCCCGCTGGTGATGAACGGAGTCGTCGGAAGTCCGGTCGCGAGTCGGAACTTCCCGCTCACTTCCCACTTCGGATTGATGCGCCAGCCCGTCGAGATCGAACCGATGAAGCGCGTGTCGTAGGTACCGGGCCGGTCGACGCCCTCGAGGGAGGCGTACTCGGCGCGTCCGAGGCTGAGGCTCAGGAGTCCGTAGATCGGTATCTCGCTGAGCCGCTTCTGCAGGAAGAGCTCTGCGCCGTACGAGCGCCCCGTCCCGTCGCTGAGCAGCGGCTCCAGTCCGAAGGGGATGTCGTTGGTCGCATCCTCGAACCCCGAGGGCGCCAGGACCGCCTGCGGGCGGAAGACGCGCGCCGGGTAGTCTTCGTACCTCTTGTAGTATCCTTCGAGCTGCAGCCGCAGATCGGGCCGCAGCAGTCGCTCGATGCCAAGGGTCGCCTGGTCGGAGACGATTGGCGTCAACGTCTCCGGATTCAGCGGGTCCCCGATCAGCCAGATGTAGGACGGCGGCTGCACGTAGCGGCCAAGGCTTCCGCGCAAGGATGTGCCGGCACCCAGCTGCCAGGTCGCGCCGAGGCGCGGCGACAGGCGGAATCCGTCGTCGATGAAATCATACCAGTCCGCGCGAAGGCCTCCCGTGACGCGAATCCGATCGGTCGCCCGAACCGCCGCCTCGGCGTACGTGGCGTTCCGAAAGGCCGTGAACGAGGTGTCCACGGCCAGCGGGCGGGGAATCCCGGCGGAATCGGTCCGCACCTCTCCGGCCAGCTGGACGTCGTACGTGAGATCGCTCGCGTACTTGAGGCTGTTGCCGAGCGTCCACGAGAGCGTCCGTGAGGGATCGGTGGTCCACTCGACCCGCAGGCCGTTCTCCCCCTCGTCGGAGAAGTTCCGGAGGATCTCCTGAGGCGGGTCGCTGAGAATCGTCTGCGTGGTCTCGAAGCTCGTGAACGTCCGGCCCAGGGTGACCTCGAGCCGGCTGGCTCCGAACAGTCGGTCCCAGGTGACTCCCGCGAAGTACTGCTGAACGTTCGGCGCGATCGTCCGGCTGTTGTCGTATTCGTCCTCCTCGTCCTCGGTGTTGAACGTGATATCGTCGAGAGCCCCGACGAACAGGAAGGACAGACGGTCCCGGTCACTCAGCCGATGGCTCGTCTTGAGCTGGAAGTCCCAGTAGGAGGGCACGAAGCTGAACCCCGCTGCATTGAACAGCAGGTCGAGGTAGCTGCGTCGGGCGCTGAACAGGAAACTTCCGCCCGATCCGATCGGCCCCTCGAGGATCGCCCCGGCACCCGTGGCCGAGAGATTCAAGGTGCCCGCCAGGCCGTCCGTACTGCCTTCCCGAAGCCGGATGTCGGTCACCGAAGCGGTCCGGTCGCCGTAGCGAACGCCCATTCCTCCGCTCGCGAACTCTGTCTCGCGGACGAACTCGATGTTGATCAGGGACAGCGGTCCGCCCGTCGAGCCCTGCGAGCCGAAGTGGTTGATGTTCGGCACCTCGACGCCGTCCACGATGAACAGGCTCTCGTAGGGCGCACCGCCCCGGACCGCGAGATCGTTGCGGCCGGGAGAGGGAACGGCTACGCCCGGGAGAAGGGACACGGACCTCACCACGTCCTCGATCACGCCCGGCGTGCGGCGCGTGTCCACGGCGTCCAGCCTCCGGGTGTTCGCCGGCCTCTCCTGTCGTTCCTCGGCGAAGAAGGATGGCGCCACCTCGATCGCCTCGAGCTCAAAGGGCTGGGCAGGAAGCTCGATCCGCACGGTGAGCGGCTTTCCCGAGCCCACGATCTGATTGGAGAGAAGCACCGGGCGGTAGCCGAGCGCTCCGGCGCGCAAGCTGTAGACTCCGGTCGGAATCTCGCGGATCGCGAATCGGCCCCCGTCGTCGGTCACGGTGGAGAGATCGGTGTCGAGAATCTCGACCAGGGCCCGG
>JAMJQL010000023.1 GCA_023554245.1 Gemmatimonadota bacterium | reverse complement strand
TCAGTCGCGTCCTGCACGACCGAATCGCGCCCTGCAAAACGGAGTGCGGCTCCTCCGGAATTCCGCTGACGATTCGAGGCCACCCGGGGCCTGCAATTCCAGCCGCGTCTTCGTTCGACTCGACGACCGGGTCGGGGCGACAGGTCGACCGACCCGTGCAGGAAGCGCGAATCGTTGACCGCTCAAGATTGCCCGGAAAACAGATTCATTCGGCCAGATCCGGGCCCGGCTGACCCTCCTGATCGGCAGAACGCAACGGTTCACCCCCGTGGCGGATTCCCCACAGCGACATCGCCGATACTGACGCTTTCTCGCCACACGGGTCCGGGACTTGCCGACTCCCGGCGTGACGCCCCGTGCCCGGCACGGAACCCGATCGACCTCGAAGGCGCCGCGATCGGCGCCTGGGAGACGGAAGCCGAAGTGAGCGAGTCCTACGAGCTGGAACAGGAGATCCTGGAAGAAGCGCAGGGGGCCGACCACGGGGGGGACCCTGACGGGAATCCGCTCGCGCTCGACCCCGAGATCCTCAAGACGATCGATATTCTCGTCGTCGACGACGAGCCCAGCATTCTCGAAAGCTGCGAGACGGTGCTGGCCGCGGAAGGCTACGACGTGGAAGTCGAGCGGCGGGCCGAAGAAGCGTTGCGTCGAGTCCGGTCGCAGGAATTCGACATCGTCCTGATCGACCAGAACATGCCGAATGTCCACGGACTCGACATTCTCGCCGAGGTCAGAAAGCGAAACCCCGACACGCTCGCGATCGTGATGACCGGCCATGCGACGGCCGAGAGCAGCGTTCGAGCCATGCAGGCCGGCGCATGGGACTATCTGCCCAAGCCGTTCACGGCCACCCAGCTGCTCGTGCTCGTCGGGCGGGCCGCTTTCACCCTGTTGCGCACGCGGAAGATCTCCACGCCGACCGAGCGCCAGGGAGTTCTGGTCGAGAAGGGCGCGCAGATTCTGGGAGTTTCCAAATCGATGCGCGAGGCCGTGGCCAAAGCGCTCAAGGTGGCGCCCACCGACGCTTCCGTATTCATCACCGGGGAGAGCGGCACGGGGAAGGAATTGTTCGCTCAGTACATCCACCGCGAGAGTCGCCGATCACGTCGACCGTTCATGGCCGTGAACTGCGCCGCGCTTCCGGGCGAGCTCCTCGAGTCGGAGATGTTCGGGCACAAGCGAGGAGCCTTCACCGGAGCCATACGCGACAAGGCCGGGCTTCTCGAGGTCGCCGACGGTGGGTCCTTCTTCCTGGACGAGCTGGCCGAGATGCCCATGCCTCTTCAGGCGAAACTACTGCGCGTTCTCCAGGATGGCGTGCTGCGCAGGGTGGGGAGCGAGAAGGACGACGCCGTCGTAGACGTACGGTTCATTTCGGCTACGAACCGTGAGCCGGAGCAGGCCCTGGAGGACGGTGTCCTTCGTCACGACCTCTACTATCGCCTGCGTGTGGTGCCGATTCGGCTTCCAGCGCTGCGCGAGCGCCCGGAGGACATTCCCGTTCTCATCAAGCACTTCGTATCGCATTTCTGGAAACGGCACCAGCTGGGCGGCGACGAGCCTCCCCGCCTGTCCCGGGAGACGCTGGAACGCCTGGTCTCGTACGAATGGCCGGGCAACGTGCGCGAATTGCAGAACGTGATCGAGAACCTCGTCGTCCTGTCGGATCCGAACGAGGAGATCCCGGCTGACCGACTTTCCATGCTCGGCGGAACGGACCCGATCGGAGAACCGTCGATCGGCGGCTTCGCTTCGGTGGATGTCGGACAGCCGTTCCACGATGCGAAACAGGAACTCGTGGATCGATTCGAGCGGGAGTACCTGTCCCAGCTCATCGCCCGTACCGAAGGCAACATGTCGGAAGCCGCACGACAGGCAGGGATAGACCGCACCACGCTGTACCGCCTGATGGACAAGCACAATCTCGCGAGAGAGGCCTTTGCGTCCTGACGAGAGACGGGAACGGACGCTCCCTCCCGCGATCGGAGAACGATCGGGAGGCGGGCGAGACGGAGGACGGCTGGAACCGGACGGGCCGTGGAGTCCCGGTTCGGCCGTCGAGGGGGCTCCGTCTCGCCTGCAACCCGCGATGCGCTTTCTCGCGCGAGCCCTGGATCCGGGCTTCGCTCCAGCCGGAAGAGAATCGGATGAGCAGACGGAGAAGGCCGAGCTGGACCGGTTCACCCTCGATGATCTCGGCGAAGCACTGGCGTACATGCGCGCGGGCCTGCTGCACGACCTGCAACGCCAGGACCCTGCCACCTACGGGCTTCGGTCGCGGCGCCATGCGGACCTCGATGCCGCCACCCTGGAGGCGGCCTCGCAGATCCTCGAGCGGCACGGTGGACGCCAGAGACGCTTCCTGCAGGACATCTCGCATGACCTGCGATCACCGCTCAACTCGATACTGTTTCTCGCCGACGCCCTGCGAAGCGGACACAGCGGGCCACTCAATCCGGTCCAGGTACGCCAGGTCGAAGTCCTGTTCATGGCGGCCGTGACGCTGGTCAAGATGGTGAACGACGTGATCGACTTCGCGCGACTCGGGACCGACGCACCCCTCGTATCTGCACAGGCACCCTTCTCACTCGAGTCGGTGCTGACCGACGTCAACGGCCTGGTCGGACCGGTCGTCGCACACAACGGGGTCGAACTGAATCTCTCGATGCGCGCGGAGGGCCTGCGCACCGGCGACGCTCAGGTCGTGAACCGCGTACTGCTGAACCTGATCTCGAACGCGGTTCAGGCTCTGCCGGACGGCGGGCGGATCGACGTCGTGTTCGAGGACACGGACGACGGGGGGCTGCACCTGGACGTGAGGGACTCGGGAACCGAGGCTCCCATTGCGAAGATCCGGGCCGCGCTCGACTCGGACGATCCGGATCACCTGGCCGGCGAGACCCGAGGCTGGACACAGGGTCTCGGCCTTTCTATCAGCGCACGGCTCGTCCGCGCGGCAGGCGGTTCGATCTCGATCGACACGACTCCGGAAGGTGGGGCCGCGTTCGACGTGCTGCTTCCGTTCCCACCGCTCTGAGGGTTCTTCCTGCCGCTGACGGTACGTCTCAGCGGACCAGGAAGGTGGGGATGGAGACCGCTCCGATTATCTCCTCGGTGTGCGATCCCAGCAGCAGGTCGTGGATCCGGCCGTGCCCGAAGGCGCCCATGAACAGGCCATCGATCCCCCATCGTCGCACCGCCTCATCAACGGCATTGCCGGGCTCCGCGTCCAGCCGAACCGATTCCCACTCGATGTCGTGATCGTCGCAGAGACTGTGGGCAGGCTCCAGCAGTGCATCCGCGCGGTCGTCCCCGGCCGTGAGAAGCCGAATCTGTGCTTCGGCTGCCGCGCAATACTGGATCGCCAGATCGAGAGCGCGCACCGATGGCTCGCGGCCGTCGAGGGCAACCATGACGGTCAGAGGGATCTCGGTGGATGGTGTCCTGCCCGCCACCAGAACGGGGTGGGTGGCATGGCGCAGGACCCTGACGAGCGTGCTGCCGATCGGATGGAGACCGAATCCCACATTCTCTCCTCGTCGACCCATTACGACGAGATCGGCCGAGCGACCGGCCTCCGAAATCGCCTCTTCGGCGAGTCCGGTGACCTGCCGCCGCTCGACGCTCGTGATACCGGCAGCTACGGCCCGGGATTCGAAACGGTCCAGCTCCGTCCTGCTGCGCTCGTTCCACGTCTGCAGAATCTCGGCCTTGAAGGGACGGCCACTGGTCTCACCCCAGATGGGCGCCAGCGCCTCGATTGCCGGTCCTTCGATCGATCTGCTGTCGATGACGAACATTGCGGAAAGGCGCGCCCCGAAACGTGCTGCCAGCCGGATGGCGAGGTCGGCGGCGTTCCGGGAATCGGCGGAGCCATCAAGGGCGACGACGATCCGTTCGAACATTCAGTCCTCCCGGAATTCCTGGATCGGCCGAAAGCAGGAAGCTCGTTCGTGTCAGGTGAGGTGCTGCCCTCCGTCGACCCGAATAATCTCCCCGGTAACATACTCGGCGTCGGCGAGATATAGAACCGCCTCCGCCACGTCCCGCGGTGAGCCGATCCGTCCGAGCACCGTGCGCTCCGCCGCACGCGCTCGATAACTCTCCGAGTCCTCACCCACGGGCAGCAGCACCGGACCCGGCGACACCCCGTTGACGCGAACTTCGGGCGCGAAGGCCCGGGCCAGCCCGCGCGTGACACTGGCCAGTCCGGCCTTGGTCGCCACGTACGGCACGTATCCCGGCCACGCCTCGTCGGCCCCGGTGTCGATCAGGTTCACGATCGATCCTCCCTGCGAGACCGCCATGTGCCTGGCCGCTTCGCGCGAACAGAAGAACGGCGCCCGGAGATTCACGGCGAAGAGGTCGTCCCACTCCGCTGCCGATACCGTCAACGGATCCTGCCGGGGAAAGACGGCCGCGCTGTTTACCAGCAGATCGATGTGCCCGAGGGCCTTCACCGCGTCAGAAACGAGTCCCTCTGCAGCCTCAGCCTCGGACAGGTCGGCCTGGAGAGCGATACCTCCGGGACCCAGCTCCTCGAGACGACGGACCACCTCGACCGCCTTCGATTCGGAGCTGCGGTAATGAACCGCCACGCGCCAGCCCGTCTCTCCAAGAGCCAGTGCGATGGCTCGTCCTACCCGGATCGCGCCGCCCGTGACCAGTGCCGTCCGCGGGCTGTCGCGTCGTTCAAGCAAACGAGTTTCTCCTAAATGGGACTATCAGTTTCGGCAGGTGGATGCTCACGTGCCCTGAAGCGATACCACGCCTCCGCATTGTCTCGCCGGCCGGTTCGAACCGCCAGCCCCGAGGTCGAAGCAGCCTTTGCGACTTGCGTGCCTCGACACGGGGGGGCTACGAGTACAGGGGGTCGCTGCGAGCCGCAGATGAAACTTTTCGAGGTCGATTCCGAACTACACAGGGGCGGGAGTACTGCAGTCCGACGAACCCGAGCCGGTCAGAGGCCCGATGAACGAGATCCTGAGAAAGGAAATCTGGAGGAAGCTCGACTCTCTTCCGGACGACAAGGCTTACCAGGTGCTGGACTTCATCAACTACTTGAAGTCGCAATACGGAGAGGACGAGCTGCCTACATCCGGCATCCAGAAGCTCGGGGAGATGTTTCAGGACACGATGCGCAAGCGTCGGGTTCCGGCATCGGCCATCCGTGAGACCATGAAGGTGATGGGAGCGGCGGACCGGGTTCTCGGGCATGTGCGGGCGGCAGGCAAGGAATTCCTCGTGGAGCTGGAGGGCAGTCGTCCGGAACCCTCGGCACCGACGAAGAGGGATGCCAACCGTGAGCCTCCGGAATCGCGCGAGATCGCCGTCGAATAGTTGACTGTCGCCGCAGGGCGCTCTACCCTTTCGCGTTCGTGACGACGCCGAGCAGGTGACCCCGCGAGCACGAACCGCGTGAGGCCTTCACCCGATTCGGCCTCGTGTCCCGGGCGCGCCAGGCGCGCCGCACCGTCGACGGCCGGGTACCGCTCATGACTGAACGCTCGATTCCCGAAGCGCTGACCTTCGACGACGTACTTCTGGTGCCCCGCCGATCCCACGTTCACCCCGCCGAGGTGAGCGTTTCGTCCCGGCTCACCCGCAGTATCCGGCTTTCGGTACCACTGGTCTCGGCCGCGATGGACACCGTCACCGAGCACCGGATGGCGATCGCCATGGCGCGGGAAGGCGGAATCGGGATCATCCACAAGAACATGTCGATCGAGTCCCAGTGTGCGCAGGTGGACCGGGTGAAACGCTCAGAGAGCGGCATGATCCTCGATCCGATTACGCTGGGGGCCGACGCGCGGCTTCGCGAGGCCACCGCGTTGATGCGGGAGTACTCGATCAGCGGAGTCCCGATCGTGGACGGCGAGGGAAAGCTGGTCGGCATTCTCACAAACCGGGATCTGCTGTTCGAGAACGATCTCGACCGGCCGATCAGCGAAGTGATGACGAAGGAGGGGCTCGTCACGGCCCCTGTCGGCACCTCCCTGGAAGAGGCGGAGCAGGCGCTGCACCGCCACAAGATCGAGAAGCTCCCGGTAGTCGACGCCGAGGGGCACCTTCGGGGGTTGATCACGGTCAAGGATATCTTCAAGCGCCGCGCGCACCCTAACGCGTCCAAGGACGAGCATGGCCGACTCCTGGTGGGAGCGGCCGTAGGAGCCGCGGAGGAAGACCTCGAGCGAGCCCGCGAACTGGTGGGCTCGGGGGTCGATGCGCTGGTCGTGGACTCGGCGCACGGGCATTCGGACGGAGTGCTGGGTGCCGTCGAGAGAATCCGTGCAGCGCTCCCGGACGTGCAGCTGATAGCGGGCAACGTCGCCACCGCGGTCGCGGCGAGGGAAATGGTCGAACGGGGCGTGGACGCGGTGAAGGTCGGAATCGGACCGGGCTCCATCTGCACCACGAGAGTCGTGACCGGAGTCGGTGTACCTCAGATCACGGCGATCATTGAAGCCGTCAGTGGAGCCGGCGATGTGCCGGTGATAGCCGACGGTGGGATCAAACAATCGGGCGACATCGTAAAAGCGCTGGCAGCGGGTGCGTCCAGTTGCATGTTGGGCTCGATGCTTGCAGGTACGGAGGAGAGCCCCGGGGAGTCGTTCCTCCTCGAGGGGCGGAGATTCAAGCTGATTCGTGGCATGGGCTCGCTGTCAGCGATGGAAGAGGGCTCGGCAGATCGCTACTTTCAGCAGGACACTGAACGGCGCAAGCTGGTCCCCGAGGGGATCGAGGGCAGGGTGCCCTACAAGGGGCCTGTGGCCGACACGTTGTTTCAACTGGTCGGCGGTTTGCGCAGCGGAATGGGATATTGCGGCGTAGAAGACGTCGAAGGACTCCGGACCCGGGCGGAGTTCGTGCGCATGACGTCGGGCGGGTTGCGCGAATCGCACCCTCACGACGTCGTCATCACGCGCGAGGCTCCGAACTACCGGCTGTAGTCGAAACCGCGACTGCGTCCGGACAGGTGGCGCAAGCCGGGCGAAATCGCGCATGGCGCGCTCGACGGCCCTACAGGAGGCACTGCGTGATGGATCTCGAGTACTTGGACGACAGGTTCGGCCGGGGGGCATGGCGAATCAGGTCAGCCCGGCCGGCCATTCTGCTCACGGTTCTCGTGCTCGCAGCGTGCTCCGGACGCACATCGCCGCAGCTGTCGCCGGTCCCGGAGAGCCTTGCGATCGATGGCGTCACTGCTGGTGCCGAGCCGCCAGCGAGTGCTTCCGCGCCCACTCTCGGTGAAGTCGCTTCCGAGGCACTCGACGCCTGGGAAGGGGAATCGCCGGGCTTCCAGGACGATGTCCTGAGCTTCGACGAGGGCGATCGTCGTTCCTTCTATCACATCTACGGCAGTGATCCCCTGGGTCTTTCCGAGCGCGCGGTGTCGCTGGCAGAGCGCAACGAGATCCCGCTCGAGATGAACGAGCACGTCGAGCGCTGGATCGACTTCTTCACGACCGGGAATGGCCGCACCAGGTTCCGGATTTATCTCGAGCGTGCAGGCGCGTACGAAGAGATGATCCGCCGCAGGTTGCGACAGGCCGGACTTCCAGAAGATCTCCTGTATCTCGCGATGATCGAGAGCGGGATGAACCCGAATGCGTACAGCCGGGCTCACGCGGTGGGACTATGGCAGTTCATCCGAGGCACCGGTCGGCTGTACGACCTCGAGATCGGCTACTGGCTGGATGAGCGTCGCGACCCTTTCAAGGCTACTGATGCCGCCGTCGCCCACCTCAGGGACCTCTACGAGGACTACGGATCCTGGTATCTGGCGGCAGCCGCATACAACGGCGGCCCCGGCCGGGTGAACCGGGGCATTGCCCGAACCGGGTCCAACGATTTCTGGGATCTTTCGGACGCCAGGGTGCTGCGCAGGGAGACTCGCAACTACGTGCCGAAGCTGATCGCCGCCACTACGATCGCGAAGAACCCCGTGCGATACGGGTTCGACGACGTCGTGCCGCAACCGCCACTCGCGTTCGACGTGGTGGAGGTGCCGGACGCCACGAGCTTCGATGTCCTCGCCGAGGCGGCTGGTACGACCGAGGACGAGATCCGGCGACTGAACCCCCAGTATCCGCGTCGTGTCACGCCGCCGGATACGCGAGCCGAGGTGCGCGTTCCGCCGGGCACCGCCGCGACGTTCACGACCGCGTACGCGCAGGTGCCTGCATCCGAACGGGTGACCTGGCTCGAACACGTGGTGACGCGCGGACAGACGCTGTCCCATATCGCCGATCGGTACGGCGTTTCGATCACCGCGATCCGCGCGACGAACAACAACGTGAATCCTCGCCGTCTGCAGATCGGACAGAAGCTGATCATCCCGCGTTCGGGCCGCGCCCGCGCCCGGGTGGCGAGCGCCGCGCCGGCTCCGGCGCCGGCGGTGACGTCGGAAGACGGTTCGCGGATCGTGACGGTGCAGCGCGGAGACACGCTCTGGACGATCGCTCGCGCCCACGGGGTCACCACACGCGACCTGATGGCGATGAACAACCTGAAATCGTCCAGAATCTATCCGGGCGATCGCCTCACCGTGGGGAAATGACCGACTGGACGAGCGTCGACCTCCACGCTCACACCAGCTGGTCGGCCGATGCCCGCACGTCGCCCGCCGAGCTGGTGGAACGAGCGGAGGAGGAGGGAATCGGGCGCATAGCCGTCACCGATCATGGAGAGATCGAGGGCGCTCTCGTCGCCCGGTCGATCGACCCCAGCCGGGTCATCGTCGGCGAGGAGATCCGTTGCGCAGGCCGGACCGAGCTGATCGGGCTCTTCCTCAGCGAGAGAATCCCGCAGGGCCTGTCCGTTCAGGAGACCGCGGACCGGATCCGCGACCAGGGAGGGATCGTGTACGCGCCGCATCCCTGGGCTTACGCCTACCGACCCGCCCGGCATGCAGCCCGATCGATAGCCGTCGCGGACATCGTCGAGGTGTTCAACTCCCGGGCATTCTGGGAGCGCTGGAATCGTCGCGCTGCAGAATCTGCCGGCAGTGAGGGAAGGGTGATGGCGGCCAGCAGCGATGCGCACTTCCCGCACGAGATCGGCAGGGCACGGACGGCACTGCCGGCATTCGAGGGACCGCAGGGCCTGCTGGAGGCGCTGAGCGTGGGCCAGCCGATGGCGCTCACCGTCGGCTCGCCATTCGTCCACGTCGCGTCCGTCCTGATCGCCGCCCGGCGGCGACTGACACTGCTGCCGACCGATCAGGCCGGCTGGGATACCGTCTCCGCCCGACGGGGCGGGCCCGCGATCGGGTAGACGACAGAGAGACCGGGGTCCTTCATGGCGTTGCGGGGATCCACGATGATCCGCGCATGTCGGCCGATCGTCCCGTAGTCTATCTCCGAGTGATCCGTCGCGATCACGACCGCGTCGGCTCCTTCGAGTCTCTCGATGGTCAGAGCAACCGAACCGATCGCTTCCCCGTCCACGTCCAGTGTCTCGACCAACGGATCGTGGAAATCGACCAGCGCACCCCTCTGGCGCAGGATCTTGATGATGTCGATCGCCGGGCTCTCCCGGACGTCATCGACATCCGGCTTGTACGAAACGCCGAGCACGAGAACGCGGCTCCCGTTCAGCGGCTTTTGAGCATCGTTCAGAGCTTCCGCGGTCCGCTCGACCACCCAGCGGGGCATGTCCCCGTTCACCTCGGCCGCCAGCTCGATGAACCGGGTACGGTACTGGAGCGTACGCATCTTCCACGCGAGAAAGATCGGATCGACGGGGATGCAATGACCGCCGAGCCCGGGACCCGGGAAAAAGCGCATGAATCCGTAGGGCTTGGTCGAGGCAGCGTCGATCACCTCCCAGATGTCGATTCCGAGCCGATCGGCCACGACCGCCATCTCGTTCACCAGGCCGATATTGACCGCCCGAAAAGTGTTCTCCAGCAACTTCGCCATCTCCGCCGCTTCGGGAGACGACACCTCGACGACCTCGTCGATCACTTGCCTGTAGAGTGCCACGGTCAGCGCATGACAGGTCGGAGTCAGGCCCCCCACGACCTTTGGCGTGTTCTCGATGTGCCACGTGGGGTTGGCCGGGTCGACGCGCTCGGGGCTGAACGCGAGGAAGAAGTCACGGCCGCAGACGAGGCCTGTCTCTTCGAGCATCGGCTGGACGATCTCACGCGTCGTTCCCGGATACGTGGTGGACTCGAGTACGATCAACTGACCCGACCGCAGAGTCGAGCGCACGGCCTCCGTTGCGGCGACCACGAATGAGAGGTCCGGGTCGTCGGTTTTCGACAGCGGAGTCGGAACGCAGATCACGACGGCATCGGCTTCCTCGAGCCGTCCGAAGTCTAGCGTAGCCTCGAGGGGGCGACCCTCGCCCACGACTGCTGCCAGTCTCTCCGAGGTGATGTCCGTGATGTGTGAGCGGCCCTCGTTCAACCCGTCCACGACCTGCGGCTTCACGTCGAAGCCGACGGTCCTGAATCCCGCCTCGGCAAAGGCGACAGCCAGCGGGAGCCCGACGTAGCCAAGACCAATGATTCCCACCACAGCGTCGTGGGATTCAATCCGGGCGAGAAGATCGGCGTCTCTTGCCATGTGCCTGTCTTGTATCTGAAACGTGAATCAGCTTGTGCCGGCAGCTACTCGGCTGCTCCCAGCACGCGGTCCGCGAATCCGTTGCCCGGGTCCTGGCCGCGCGAAATCCTCGCGCTGACTACGGCAGGACCCCGGTTGTACGCAAGAAGAGCGAGTCTCGCATCCGCCCCGTACCGATCCAACATCTGCTTCAGGTAACGGAATCCGAGTCGCAGGTTGGTGTCTCGATCATACAGCTGGCTCTCGGTGAGACCCGGTTCGAGCCACATCGCGGTGCTCGGCAGCAGCTGGGTGTATCCGATCGCTCCGAGCGGACTCACGGCCCGCTGCCGGAAGCCCGACTCGTGCCGGACGAGCCTGAATCCGAGTTCCGGTTCCAGACCTTCCGCGACCGCTGCCCTCTGTATGGCCGAAGCCAGATCCGCCGGGATCCCGTAAGCCTCCGACCAGGCGAGGATCGATTCGGTACGCGTGAGCTCGTGCTGCACCGCGGCCAGCTCGCTCTCGAGCACGAGGGCCCGCTGTTCCGACCGCTCCCGCTCCATGTCGATTGCCTCGAGCGTAGCTGTCATAGAGGCCGTCCAAGATACCGCGACGGCGAACGCCATGGGGGCAATGAGGCAGATCGCGACCAGCCCACCGGACGACACTCGCCCGATCGCCGGTCTGTGCTTCCCGATCGTCTCGTTCATGGTCCAACACCTCGTTCGGACTTCGAGAACGTGCAGGGCTCCAACGCGCTCGGCAGGGTCCGCTCCTCACCGACGCCAGGATCCGCTTCGGCCGCCGTCCTTCTCCAGCAGCCGGATCGCGTCGAGCTCCATCGCCCGATCGCGGCCCTTGCACATGTCGTACACCGCCAGCAACCCTGCGCTGACCGCGCAGAGAGCTTCCATCTCGATCCCGGTCCGCGCCTCGGTCCGGGCCTCCACCCGGATCCGAATGGCGGGAGGATCTTCCTCGGCCGCTATGTCCACGGTCACGCCGTGAATCGGTAGCGGGTGACAAAGCGGAATCAGGTCAGCCGTCCGCTTCGCCCCTCCAATCGCGGCAATCCGGGCGACCGCCAGCACGTCGCCCTTCGGAACGTCGCGATCCCGAATCGCGCGAAGCGTCTCCGCGCTCATCCGGATCCTGCCCTCGGCCACGGCCCGTCTCGAGGTCACGGCCTTGTCGCCGACGTCAACCATCCGGGCCCGGCCGGCCTCGTCCAGGTGCGAAAAGCGATCGATCTCGTTCACGAGGCGCCAGTTACCCCTCGGCCCGCGGACCCGTTCCGATCGGCCGTCCCGGCAGGGCGCAACTCCCGAGCCAGACCCGAGAGCAGGACCGCCGTGATCGCCTGCGGGTTCCCGTTACCGAGCGCCGCATCTCGCGCCCGGTCTACGTGAGATAGCGCGGAAATCCAGCGTTCCGGGAGAATCTGTCCGACTCCCGGGATCTCCGATGCCAACCCGTCGTCGGCCGCGAATCCAGGTTCGTCGGCCGCGAGGGTGATGCAGTCACGCAACACCGATTCGAGCGAATCGAGAAGATCGGCATACCCGCCGCGTCCTCCGGAAGGTGCGAGCCCGGCAGCGACCGACCACCGTTCGCCTCGGCTCGGAGACAGGGCGGCGCAGACCATTCTTACGGCCGGCGCACGCAGATCCTCCTCCGGATCGGCGAGTCTCAGGGCTCGACCGATCCGGCCTTCTGCCCTGCGCGACAGTTCCGCAGCACAGCCGGGCTCGATGCCCGCCTCTGCTTCGAGAAAGCGTTCGACCTCTTCAGGCTCGACCGGCGGCACTCGCACGGCCAGAACTCGCGAACGAATCGTGGGGAGCAGCAGCCCGGGCCGGCTCGAAGTCAGGACGAATACGGAGTCGCTCGGGGGTTCCTCGAGCAACTTCAGAAAAGCGTTCGCCGCTTCCGTGCTCGATGCCTGCGGAACCATGCGCTCCGCATCACCGACGAGGAACACGGCCCCGCGGCCCATGGCCGGCCGGCGCGAGGCACGCTCCCGGATCTCATCGATGATCTGCAGATAGATGGCTGCCGATCCGGTCTCCTCGGGCTCGAGGAGCGGATTCTCACGCCGAGCCGCCAGCGCTGCGCCCCGCGCCTCTTCCAGCAGTTCACGTCGCTTCTCCGGACCGGACGCGCGCTTCGGCGCCGGAAGCGGAAAGAACCAGTGGATGTCGGGGTGCTGAAGCTCGTCCGCGAGCCGGCACGAGCGGCAGGCGCCGCAGGGGCGATCACGCTCTTCCGCCTCGCACAACAGCATCGCGCCGATCCACTGCCCCAGTCTCTGCTTCCCGCTGCCGCGTGGGCCCGTGAGCAGGATCGATTGGGGCAACCGCCGCGCCGCCGCGCTTTCGGCGAGACGGCGGCGCAGGTCTTCCATACCGTACAGGGCCGGCAGGCTCACGACCGCCCTCGCAGCCACCTGACCGGATCGACCTGCCGCGGGTCGCCGCGGGAATCCGGCTCGTAGATCTGAAACTCGATGTGCGTTCCCTCGGGAGACTCCTCGTCGCCACCCACGTGGCCGATCACCGTCCCCGAGGATACGCGATCTCCTACGCCCACCCTGACATCCTGGAGATAGAGGTACCCGGACCAGTAGCCGCCCCCGTGGTCGATGATGACGGTCTGGCCCAGCAGGCCCCTCGATCCGGCCCAGGCGATTTCACCCGACTCGACGGCTCGCACCGGCGTTCCACGAGGAGCACCGATCCCGAGGCCCTTCCAGCTGTCGGCCACATCGGGCCGGCTCTGGCCGAACCGGTAGATCACCGTGCCGTCGACGGGCCAGTTGAGTTGCCCGAGGTCCGACGTGCGCAACGACGAGCTGCGCGTGGTCCCGGCCAATCGCTCGGCCTCTCGCCTGGCGCGATCGAGCTCGGCCAGCAGGTCACCGAGCCGCTGCTCCTCGGTCTCCAGGGCCGACAGCCGGGTCTCAGTCTGGGAGACGCGGGCCTGAACGTTGGTCAGGCGGCGCTGGCGCTGTCGTTCCAGGCGCTCCAGGTCTCCGATCTCACGCTCCTTCTCCATGCGGAGCGCACTGAGTCTCGCATACTCGCTCGCAAGCTGCTCGCGCTGCTCGGAGAGCTTCTCCTCGAGCTCCCGTACCTGCCCCACCAGCAAGCGATCATACCGGGCCACGAGGTGAAGATACTTGTAGCGGCTCAACAGGTCTCCGAAGGAACGGGCCTCGAGGAGTACCTGAAACGCGTGCAGCTGTCCGCGCTGGTAGATCTCGCGGAGTCGTTCGCGAAGCTCCGTCCGCCGAAGTTCGAGCTCGTCGCGGGTGAGGAGCATTTCGCGCGTCGTGAGGTCGACCTGCTCTCCGTAGGCGGCGATCTGAACATCCAGTTCACTCAGCAGACTGGAGGTCGAGCCGATCCTCGCCTCGATGTTTCGGATTTCCTGAGAGACATTGTGGACCTGCCCCCGCAACTGGCTTGCCTCGTTGGTCAGCTGCTGTCGTTCTCGCCGGATCTGCTCGAGCCGCTGCTGGCTCTCCCGGATTCTGTCGCGGATCTCCTCCTGCCCGAGCGCAGGACGAACTGCCGAGAGCAGCAGGGATGCGACCAGGAGCAGGACCGCGAGTCCGTATGATCCGTCGATTGACCGGTGCGACCGCACCATCGTCAGAGAGCCTCGATCCTGCTGATCTCTTTCCGCACACCCCTGCCGGCGGCCAGCACGCCGAGCGCGGCGGCCAGGACGATGCCCAGCGCCACCCAGAGGTCCGGAAGCCACTGCAGCTCGAGAAGCGATCGATTGACGGTCCACCAGGCCAGCCACGTCAGACCGAGAGCGAGAATCCCGCCTGCAACGCCCGTGAGCAGCCCTTCGACCAGGAACGGACGTCGGATGAAGGAGTCGGTGGCGCCGACGGTCTGCATGATCGAAATTTCGCGGCTTCGTGCGAGCACCGCCATCCTGACCGCGGTACCGATCAACAGGATGGAGCCCAGCGCGAACGCGCTTCCCAGGGCCAGCGCGGCGCCGCCCGCGATCCGTCGCAAGGCGTATACCTTGTCCACCCATTCCCTTCCGTAGCGCACCTCCTCAACGAACTCGTAGCCGCGCAGCCTTTCGGCAACCCGCTCCACATCTTCCGGCGTGCGGGATCCCTCGCGCAGGCGCAATTCGAAGGAGGCCGGCAGCGGATTGACTTCGAGATCGGAAAAGACGTCCGAGAATTCCGTGAGTTCACGGGATGCGTCGTACAGGGCCTCTACCTTGGAGACGAACCGGACCTCCTCGATCTCCGGGAATCCGCCGATCTCGGAACGGGCGACCGACACGATCGCTTCGGGCGTTCCCTCTTCGAGATAGGCGACCACCTCGACCCGTGACTCGACATCCGTGAGGGCCTCGTCGATGTTGTGCGCCGTCAGGGCGAAGAGACCGATGATGAACAGGCTCAGGCCGATCGCCGCAATCGAGAGCCCGCTGAGCAATGGGGCTCTTCGCATCCCTCGCGTAGCTTCGCGCAGACTCCTCACGTCGACCTCCCGGGGCCGGTTCCGGCAGAAACGGAATCGTACACCACAGCCCCGTCTTCCAGCTCGAGCACACGAATTCCGGGATTTCGGCGGATCAGCTCTGCATCGTGAGTAGCCATGACCACCGTGGTGCCTGCCGCATTGATCCGGCGGAACAGTTCGAACACACCCGTGGTGGCCCGTTCGTCCAGGTTTCCGGTCGGTTCGTCGGCGAGCAACACCACGGGCTCGGTGGATAGGGCCCGCGCGATCACCACCCGTTGCTGTTCACCACCGGACAACTCGCGAGGATAGGATCGCGCCCTGGGAGCGAGCCCGACCTGGCCGAGCAGGCGCTGAACCCGGGCTTCGATCCGGCTCCTGGGCGTCCCGGTGCATTCGAGTGCGAATGCGACGTTCTCCGCGGCCGTGAGGCCTTCGAGCAGCTGAAAGTCCTGAAAGACGTAGCCTACTCGACGTCGGAGCTCGGGAATCTCGCGGCGCCGGATCTTCCTCGAACTGTACTTGGAAACCCGGACTTCGCCCTCGGTTGGCAGACCCTGCATGTGAATCAGTTTCAAAATGGAGGTCTTACCGGCGCCGGAGGGGCCGGTGAGGAAGACGAATTCTCCCTTGCGAACGTGGAAAGAGACGTCGTCCAGGGCCGGAGCGCTGCGTGCGTACCGTTTGGTCACCGAACGGAACTGGATCATGCGCTTTCCGCCTTGGAATCGACCCGCTGGCAGAAATCTGTGCAGGTATCGATTGCAGCGGCCATCGAGCTGGGATCAGCCTGTCCGCGGCCCGCGATGTCGAAGGCCGTGCCATGATCGGGCGATGTGCGGGGGAACGGCAGTCCTGTCGTCACGTTGACACCCGAATCGGGTGCGATGGTCTTGAGAACCGCGAGGCCTACGTCGTGATAAGGCACGATCACGAGATCGGCTTCGCCCGCGATGCAGCGACGGAACACGGTGTCCGCAGGAAACGGTCCCGACACATCGACGGACTCTTGCCGTGCAATGCGCTCCATGGCAGGCATGATCACCCGCTCCTCCTCGTCACCGAACAGGCCACCCTCGGAAGCGTGGGGATTGAGTCCGGCGAAGGCAAGCCGCGGGCGGGCAATGCCCCACCAGTCGCGAAGACCTCTCGCTGCGATCGTCGCGCGCTGCACGATCCGCGGCACCGTAAGGAGCACAGGTACCTGACGGAGAGGAACGTGTACGGTTACCAGCGCGACTCGCAGGGGCCCTCCCAGAGGCGTCTTCTCGGCCGCCATGACCATGGCCACCTCCTCGACCCCCGTCCGCTCGCGGAGAAACTCGGTGTGGCCCGGGAACGGATAGCCGGCCGCCCGGAGCGCTTCCTTCGAGATCGGAGCCGTCACGAGTCCATCGATTCGTCCTTCGAGAGCCATCTCGATGCCGGCTTCGATCGCCCGCGCCGCCAGCTCACCGGCTTCACGATCACCGGGGTTCGCTTCCCGTGTTCGCGCGGAGCTCCCCGGGGCCTGATTCCGCCGGGCATCAATCTCCAGGAACTCGACAGGTGCACCCGCATCCGCCAACTCCTCGAATTCCAGGCGGAAACGCCGCGGGCCGATCACGAGAATCGCGGCGCGGTCCGGATGGGCACGTCCCCGCAGCGCTGCGAGCGTCACTTCGGGACCTATGCCACGAGGGTCTCCGAGCGTGATGCCGAGTACCGGGATCTCGGGGCGGGGGCTCATGGTCGGAGCGTTCTGAATGGCCCGATCAGATTCGCACGTCGACGTAGACCTCGTTTCGCAACTCATCCACGAACCTGCGATAGCCCTCGTCGAACGTGAGTCGCTCCCGGACCTGGTCACGGATTTCGTCGATCTCCCAGTCACCTTGTTGCTTGAACTCCGTTACCCGGACTATGACGAACGCAGGTCGATCGGGAATCAGATTCGCGTGGTCGAAGGGCCCGATCACGTCGCCCGGAATCGGATCGGCCAGCGCGGCTCCGTACTCGGGTCCCAGTCGCTGTTCGAGCTCGTCGTATGGAATCTCGGGCACACGCACCGGGATCTCTTCGACTCCCTGTCGTTCCGCAAGCTCCGACAGGGGGGTCCCGTCACGGATGCTGTCCGCCACGGCCATGGCTCTCTCACGCGCGATCTCTGTGTCGGCCGGTCCGAGCTCAGGTCGTATCAGGATGTGACTGATCTTACGTTCACCACCCCGGACGTTCTCGACCTTGATGATGTGGTATCCGAACCGGGTGTAGACGGGTCCGATCGGCGTCCCGGTCCGTGCGGCCCACGCCGCCTGAGCGAATGCGGGGACCAGCTGGCTGCGACGGACCCAACCGAGGTCGCCTCCCTGTTCCCGGTTCGAGAGGTCGTCCGAATACCGACGCGCGACGACCGCGAAGTCTTCGCCCGACCGCAACTCGGCCACGGCGCGCTCGGCTTCCGCCAACGCGCTGTCCCGAGCTTCCTGGCTCGGCCTCGGCTCGATCACCAGCTGTTCGAATCCGATGCTCGCCGGACGCGTCTGACCCGCGAGGTTTTCTTCGTACCAGCTCTGGATGTCTTCCTCGGAAACCACGACGGGCGGGAGGTTCTCCGAGTTCTGCCGCACGAACTGGTCGATCATGATCTGCGCCCGGACCTGGTTTCTCAGGAACTGTCGGTACTGGACCAGAGTCCGACCTGAGCTCTGGACCGCTTCCTGAAAGGCGGAGGCGCTGGGAAAGCCGTTTCGAATTTCGCGGAATCGTCGATCGGTTTCGCCATCCAGCATCTCGGGCGGCACCCGGATCTCGGCCTGTTTCGCCTTCTGCAGGAGAACCAGCTGATCCACGAGCTCTTCCACCGTCTGGTGGGCGACCGAGTCGAAGGCGGGCGTACCTGGTTCCGGTACGTTCGCGCCCTGCGCCCGCGCCTGAAGCAGGGACTCCAGAATCTCGGTGTACAGAATCACCGTGTCCCCGACCACGGCCGCGATCCGATCGACGACTTCGACGGAGTCCGCTGGAATCTCCTGCCTGGAAACCGGATCGTCCTCCTGCGCGAGGAGGGGGGCGGGCAGTGCGGCCAGCGTGCCCGCGACGAGCAGGGCCAGCCCGCCACCGAGGACAGGCGCTCTGAGATCCCGGCTGAAGGAATCGGTCATTCGCCGTGCTCCCCGGAGTTCTCTGCCGCTGCGTCCGATTCGTGTTCCGGCTCGACGTCTTCATCCTCGATCTGCGCACCGGCAGCACTCGGAGTTTCGAGCTCCCGCAGATCACGGGCCAGTCGAGCTGCCGTCTCCGCCCCCTGATCGTCGATGCGGCTCGGGAAGTCGCCGAGTACGTACCGGTACTCCGAGAGCCACGGAACCGGCCTCTGGGCAGCCAGCACGGCGCGGACGAAACTCTCGCTGGCGAGGTCCATATCGAAGCCCGGGTCCGTCACCATTCCGTGGCTCAGATTGTATCGGCCCCCGATACTCGACATCTGTGCTGCCAGCGCTTCCTCCAGCTGAGAGCGCTCGGTCTCGCCGGCCCCGAAGCCGCCCTGCTCGGCGGCCCTGACGAGCACCTCGTCGGCCGCGAGTTCCATCAGGAAGTCGTAGGCTTCGTCCTCCGTCGCGGTCGCGAAGCGCTGCCGCAGGTCGGGGCGCACACGAAACAGGGTACGAAGGTCGTTCGCCGAGAGAGAACCATCTACGAACAGTGCCAGAGGCGCCGATCCGGAGATCGTTCCTTCCGCCATGTCCGATCGGGATGCAATGGAGATCGCCGCCGAGGGGGCGTCCTCGGGAATCGACCTCTGTCCGGCCGCCAGCAGGGAGTCCAGAGTTCGGATCTGGCTGGCTTGCGCCCGCTCCTCCACCATCCGTTCGTACGTCATGTCCCGGGCCGCCTCGAACTCCGGTTCACGCCGTTGCTCGACCCGGTAGATCACCATCGCGTCCGCGGTCGCGAACACCGGGCTGATCTCTCCGGGGCGCATCGCGAAGAGCGCGCTGTCGGCCACGGGCGGCACCGACTCGTGACCCTGGTAGGCGAGTACTCGTCCCCGCTGTTCGGGCGCTTCGTCGCTGTGGGCTCGTGCCGCCTCCACGAAATCCGCGCCGCCGGCGAGGCGCTCCCTCAGTGCCGAGGCCTCGGAAAACAGGCTGTCGCGGGTGGCCTCGCTCGCGTCGAGCGGAACCTCGAGCGCGATCCGGCGGAGGTCGAGGCGGGTGAATGGCTGACGCGTGTCGAAATACTCGCGGACTTCCGCCTCGGTGGGTTCGGAATTGAGGCTCAGGATGCTGTCGCGGAACCGCTGGACCGCCAGGGCCGCGAAGTAGCGACCCTCGTCCAGAAGTGGCGTATAGTCGACGCTCTGCGTCGAATCGGGATGTCGGTAGATCGTGGCGAGGGTCACGTAGTCGGCCCACAGCTGGGCCACCTGGCTCGCTACTTCCGAGTCGAGTGCCGAGTCCGGGATGGGCGATTCGGCCATCATGCGGCCGAGCTCGCCGGTCGACAGGCTGTGTCCCACCGCCGTGGCGGCCGGTCGCGAGTGTGCCGTAAGCGCGTCTTCGGCCGCCGAACAACCTGCGACCAGCAGGACGGCAAGGAGCGAAGGCAGAGCAGTGGTGGTTCGTTTCAGTCGCATGCGAGTCATGTATCCCGTCAAGAGTCGATCAGCAGTTCGAGGGCCTCGATCAGCGTCGGAGGAAGCGGCTCCACTCCGGCGCGGGCAAGCTTTAAGGATAACGGCTGGGTCCTGCGTACTTCAACTACGATCTGTCGATTCTCGAAAGCCCGGCTCAACTTCGCGAGCCTGGGCACGGCCTCCGGGCGAAAGTTGACGCGAGCGGAGGCGTCAGAGACGCTGATCCGCTCGATTCCCAGTCTCTCCGCCAGCAGCTTCAAACGGGCGGCGTTCAGCCAGCGATCCGCGGCGGCCGGGACGGGTCCGAATCGATCTTCGAGCTCTTCGCGAAGCGCATCGATATCGGCAGCCTCTTCCGCGCGTGCCAGCGTCCGGTACAGGTGAAGCTTCTGGTCGCTGCCCGCGATGTATTCGTCGGGCAGCAGCGCCTCACCGTCCACGGAAACCTGTGCCGGCGCCTTCTTCTCCTCCTCGACCTCACCCCTGAGTCGACGGACGGCTCGCTGCAGGAGCCTCTGGTAGGTATCGAATCCGACAGCGTGCGCGAAACCCGACTGGTCGCCGCCGAGAAGATTCCCGGCGCCTCGAAGCTGCAGGTCCTTCAGCGCGACCCTGTATCCGGATCCGAGCTCCGTGTGATGCTCCAGGATCCTGAGTCTCTGTACCGCATCGGGCGTCGGATTCGGCGGCAGCAGCAGGTAGCAGTACGCGCGGTGATGCGACCGGCCGACGCGTCCGCGCAACTGGTACAGCTGTGCGAGGCCGAAACGGTCGGCACGGTGCACGATCATCGTGTTGGCGGTAGGGACGTCGAGCCCGTTCTCGATGATCGAGGTAGAGACGAGAACATCGATCTCGCCGTCGAGGAGCTGATCCATGACGCTCTCCAGCTCCCGTTCGGGCATCTGCCCGTGTGCCACGGCGATCCGTGCATCGGGCACCAGGCTGCGTACCCGCTCGCCGATCGCTTCTATGGTCTCTATCCGATCGTGCACGAAGAACACCTGTCCGGCTCGATCCAGCTCCCGGCGCATCGCGTCCTGGAGAATGCCGTCACTCCAGGGCATGACGTGGGTGATTACGGGCATCCTGTCTCTGGGGGCGGTCTCGATGAGCGACATGTCGCGCAGCCCACCGAGTGCCAGCTGAAGAGTGCGGGGAATCGGGGTCGCGGTAAGAGTGAGAACGTCGACGCTTCGCTTCAGTTCCTTGAGACGTTCCTTGTGGCGCACTCCGAATCGCTGCTCTTCGTCCACGACCAGCAGACCGAGGTCCCGGAACTCGACATCGGGCGACAGCAGGCGATGAGTGCCCACCACCACGTCGATATGTCCGCTGGCGAGGCGCTGCAGCGTTTCCGTCTGCTCGGACGGGGTGCGAAGTCGGGAGAGTGCCTCGATTTCGACGGGAAAACCTGCCAGGCGCTCTCGGAAGGTGTGCAGGTGCTGTTCGACCAGAATCGTCGTCGGAGCGAGCACCGCCGCCTGCTTCCCGTCCTGTACCGCCTTGAACGCGGCACGAATCGCGATCTCCGTCTTGCCATAGCCCACATCGCCGCAGACGAGCCGGTCCATGATCCGGGGGGCGATCATGTCCGAACGCACATCTTCCCAGGCTTTTCGCTGGTCGGGCGTATCCTCGTAGAGGAACGAGGACTCCATCTCCCGCTGCCAGCGCGTGTCCTCGGGATAGGCGTGTCCGTGCGTCACCTCACGATGTGCGTAGAGGTCGAGCAGCTCGGTCGCCATCGCCCGGATCGCCTCCTCCGTTCTCGATTTCAGCTGCTTCCAGCGCTTGCCGCCGATCTTGTGGACCTGGGGTGGCCGGACAGGATCATCGCCGTCTCCGATCCCGGTCCACTTCTCGATCATGTCGATCCTGTAGTGCGGCAGCCGCAGGATGCCTCCGTCGGCGTACTCGATCTTGAGCGTCTCGATCGTCTCGTCGCCGACAGTGACACGCTCGATCCCGTCGTACCTCCCGATCCCGTGATCCATGTGAACCACGTAGTCTCCGGGCGATAACGAGGCGACCGACTCGAGCGAAGCGACTCCGTGCAGGGTGCGACCACGGCGTACGCGATGGGATCGCTGAAAGACCTCGTGATCGGTCAGCACGAGCAGCGGCCCGGGGCCCGGTATCCGCATACCGCCGCTCAGAGAACCGAGCGCAAGCTCGACCTCGCGCAGGATCCGCCCGCCCGCGAGGTCCTCGAGGATTTCCTGCAGGCGCTCGAGCTGTCCCTGGTTGTCACACAGGAGGAGGACGCCCTCTCCGGCACGGACCGCCTCCTCGATCTCGGCCACGAGCGCCTTCATGTTGCGGTCGATCGCGGGAGGCGGGCGAATGCCCAGGTCGATACTCGGCTCGCCTGGAAGCGGTTCGGCGTCGTGGGTCCCGACGCGGACGCGCCGCAGCCCATCGAACGCTCGCTCCACGTCCACAGGCGGCAGCACCAGGTCGGCCGCCGATCGTCGCCCCCCCGGTGCGTCGGTGCCCCAGGCGTCGCGGACATCCTTCCAGAGTCGCAGGCGCCGCGCGTCCGAGCCCGAATCGCCCACTTCTACGACGATCGAATCCTCGGGCAGCAATTCGAGCAGACAGCGGCGCTCCCAGGTGACGCCCATTTCCTCGAATTGACCTGGATCCAGCGATACGGGAAGAACTTCGGCGTCCTCGTGCCGCTCGACGGAACGCTGAGACAGCAGGTCGAAGCTCCTGATCGAGGCGATTTCGTCGTCCCACAGCTCGACCCTGATCGGAAGGTCACTGCCGAACGGGAACAGGTCGACGATCCCTCCGCGAACCGCGAAGTCGCCCAGTTCCTGCACCGAATCGCTGGCCGTGAAGCCCATCCGCGAGAGGCGCTCGGCCAGCTGGGCGCGCGACCACTTCTCGCCTTGCCGCAGGAACAGCGAGAAGTCCTCGCCCCTGACCGCTACCGGGCTCCGCTCGACCAGGCCCCGCGCCGTCGTCACCAACAGCCGCGTCTTTCCCGCCAGCAATGCCGAGAACGCGTCCACCCGCTGGCTGGTGATTTCCACGTGCGGGTCGGCGAACTCGAAGGGAAGAGTCTCTCGCTGCGGCAGCAGGCGGGCATCATCGATACCTGCGCCGGTGACCAGATCCGCCATCGCGGACTCGGCAAGCGATGGCGTGTCGTGGACGAGGACCAGGGGCACTCCGGAAGACCGGGCGAGGCTGGCCGCGAGCAGAGAGGGCGCGGCTCCCGGACAACCGGTCACCCGCAGAGATTCACCCGGGTGTGGCAGGAGTCCGTCGAACTCCAGTTCTGCGAGCAATGCGGCAAGACTGGAGGAAATCATCCGCCCGTCCCGGCTGGCTCATGCCCGTCGGCTCTGGTCGCGCGGGGCCGCCGCGCCCCCGAGAGCCAGGTCTCCACAGCCATGAGGACGAGTGCCACGGCCAGGACGAAGGCAGTGATGTTTCGGCCTCGTCGTGCGGCGAAGATCTCGTCGGGCCAGCTGTCCCCCGAGCTCACCCGCAGGTCGCGCGCAGATCCGATGGCGGATGCCAGTCCGTCGGTGTCCAGTGTCGCGGGATTCGACTCGGCTGCGGGCACGTTGACACCCACGAACCGGGGGTCCCGGCCGGTGTCCGAACGCACCGCAATGCGCCACGCACCGGCGATTCTCGGACGCCAGGGAGCTCCTCCTTCCACATGGACAGGGGGACCATCCGGTCCGGCGAGGGAGTCTGCGCGAGACGGGAGCGTCGTTTCCTCGCCGGCCTCGAGAGAGCCGCCAGGGTCGCCGGGTCGTGACCATCTGCTGACCAGTGCGTCGACGAATTCGATCATTCCGACACTGGCAGGAAGAGTCGTGGCTTCGGGAACGAGTGCCGAGCCGATCAACAGGTACACCCCCGTCTCCGGAGCCCGGCCGCGAACCAGCCATGCTTCTCCGTCGGCGGTTCGGAGAATCACCGAGTCCACGGGGGTCGATGGCGCGACTCCCGGCTGCAGAAGATACCGTCGCGTCACGGTCTCGCCGGTGACGACGGGGATTCCAGCGTCCGCCAGCCGGAGCACTCCCGCGGCAGGATCCGGTTCGGCTCTCCAGGGAATACCGAGACTTGCCAGCTCACGATTGAATGCAGCGAGCTGCAGTTGATCGGAAGGGGGAACCAGGATTCGCGCCGCCGGTCTGTCGGGGACCCCGGGCTCACGGTACGGCGCCCCGGCCACCTGTATGACCACGTCGGTCCGACCCGTTCCCAGCCGGACCCGGCCGTCGGCCTCGAGCGTCTCGATCGCCTTACCGATGAATTCGCCGTCGGAATCCGAATCTCCGACGAGCCGGACTCCTGCCGGCCGTGCGACCCTGATACCTATCTGCCGTGCATCGTCGGCCCGCAGTCCGGTCGGATCGATCTCGACACGAACGACGTGAGATCCCGGATCTGGTGCAGGAATGGAGAACGAAACGTCCGTGCCCCAGTTCGCGGTGCGGATAGCTGCCGTCCGTCCATCGACCAGCAGCCTCGCCTCTGGCGCCGCATCAACCGTTTCGTCTTCCGGGGATCTCGAGCCTCCGGAGTCGGATTCGGCTTCGATCCGGGCCGTCACGGTCAGCGATGCGCCCGGCGGCACCGGATGCGACGGTCCGACCGACAGGGATGCCACCCGACCGTTCCGATTTCCATCCGGCGCGACCTGCATCACCCGGACTGCCCAGCCGTCATCGATCTCGGCACGTCCCGCGAAGGAGCCGGCCTGCAGATCGGTGAAGATGTGCAGTTCCCTGGCCCTGCCCGGGCTGGCGGGAATGGCCGAAGCAGCGGTGCGTATGGCGAGAGCCAGCGACGCCCCCGCGTCGGAGGGGCGGATCGCCGGCAGCAGTCGGGCTGCCTCGTCGGCACTGCCGCCGGCAACGACGATTCCATCGACAGCCGAAAGCAGCCACACGCGATCCTGAGGCGTTGCATGCGAAAGCGACACCGCCAGCGCCTGACGCGCCGACTCCAGCAAGGTGCGCCCATCGCTGAGCCGGTCCATGCTGGCGGTGTTGTCCAGAGCCAGGACCAGGTCCGTCGGGCGGTGACTGCGGGCGTCGCCGGTCCCGATCAACGGTTGCGCCGCGGCTAAAGCGAGCAACGCTACGATTCCCACGCGTGCAGCGACCAGCATCCGGTCGCGGATCCGCATGGAGCGCGCGCTCTCGCGCTGCGCCGACTGCAGGTACCGCAGAGAGGGAAACGGTACTCGTCGGTCGGTCTCCCGCCGGACGAGGTGCAGAAGCAGCGGGATGACGGTGAGACCCGCCAGTGCCAGGGCAGCAGGGAAGAGAAAGCTCAACCGAGTCGGGCCCGCTTCTGGAGGAAGTGCCCGAGACCGACTCCGAGTGGCGTGTCGGTGATCAGCAGGTGGTAGTCCGCTCCCATGCGGCGACACTCACTGCGCCACCGGGCTACCGCGTCTTCTACCGCCGCTGCGTACTCCGCGCGAAGCGCCGCCGAACTCGTACGCAGCTCCTCGCCGGTTTCGGGATCGAAGAACACGGCGTCGCCGGCGGCCGGCAACTCGCGCTCGCCGGGGTCCATGAGGTGCAGAACGATCACCTCGTGTCCGCGGTGCCGCAGGAAATGCAGCGCGCGACGCGTACCTTCCGCGTCTACCAGGAGGTCCGAGATCAGGACTACCAGGCCCCGCCTTCGCAGCCGGATTGCGACGTCCCGAATCGCCGTTCCGGCCTCGCTGCCACCGTCGCCTTCCAGCGCCACGAGCTCGCGGAGAATAGTGGCCAGGTGACGACGGGAGGCCCTGGGAGGCAGGTGGGTGCGGACACTTTCATCGTAAGCGACGAATCCGGTTGCGTCTCCCTGCCGAAGCAGAAGATTGGCCAGCGATGCCGCGATGAGCCGGCCATAGTCCAGTTTCGAGAAGCCGCTCATGACCGGCGATGACCAGCGCATGGAACGGCTCGTGTCGAGCACGAGATATGCCCGGAGATTCGTCTCCTCTTCGAACTGCTTCAGGTACCATCGATCGGATCGAGCGTACATTCGCCAGTCGAGAAAACGAATGTCGTCGCCCGGGTAGTACGGCCGGTTCTCTGCGAATTCCACCGAAAATCCGCGATGCGGAGAGCGGTGGAGCCCGATCAGGAATCCTTCCACCACGGTTCGGGCGATGAGCTCGAGACGCCCGGGGTCGTAGAATTCGGACGGGTTCTTCAGGTCGGGCCGCGAACGGCTGCCGTCCCCGGTCAGGCTCCCGGACACAGCCATTCGGGCCCGCCGGGTGTTTGGGACATCGATGCGGTCATAATGCTCGGGCGGTTCCGCACGCCTCGGTGGCCGGAAACGGTCGTCGAGCGGGCAACACCCGCCGGGCTGTGGAGTACACACCCGGATCGAGCGCGTGTTCCGGATTGGCCACACGCGGCGACGAAAAAGGGCCGACCCGGGAACGGGGGTCCGAACGATCAAGGAGTCGAGGGAATGAAGGGAAAGGGAATGGTCGGGAGAGGGTCGAACTTCACCAGCGGGGTCGTGGCCCTGCTCCTTGCATGCACGGGTACTCTCTCGGCGCAGATGGCGCCGTCGCACTCGTCCGCAGCTCGGGACGCTGCGGCGACGATCACCGTTGCCGACATGCAGATTCACATGGGCGTGATCGCGCATGATTCGATGCGAGGCCGGGACACCCCGAGTCCCGAGTTGATGAAGACGGCCCGGTACGTGGCCGATCGATTCGAGGAATTCGGGCTGAAGCCCGGAAACGGTGAGTCCTATCTGCAGCTCTATCCCATCTCCTCGATCGTCCCCGCCGGGCCCGAGGATCACGGGCTGGTACTCAAGGGTCCGGTAGGCGAGACGGAGCTCGTCTACGGAGAGCAGTTCTTCACCTTGCACGACGCGCGCCTCTCAGAGGGCGAAGGCCCGCTCATGGTAGCAGACATCGCCGAGGACTTCGGTGACGTGGACGGCAGGATCGTAACGGTGTTGCTCACGGCGGAGAACATCCGCCCCGTGTTGCGGGGAGGACTGGCGGAGAAGCTCGGACCTCACGATCCGGCCGGCGTGCTCGTCGTACTGGACATTCCGCAGAATTTCTTCGATCAGCTCAAGCGTTTCCTCAGCAGCACACAGACCCGAGTAGGAGAGGTGGATGACACCTCCTTCCCTGCCGCGTTCGTAGCCTTGTCCTCTCTGCCGGCGGACCTGGCAGCCGCCGTATCAGCAGGAGAACCGGCAGAGGGGTGGTCGGCAGAAGTGCGGTCGGAAGCCGACGTGAACGTGGAGGAGGCGCCCAATACGATCGGCTGGCTGGAGGGCTCCGACCCCGAGCTGAAGAACGAGTACGTCGTGCTGACCGCACACATGGACCATGTGGGAGTGGGACGGCCGGTGGATGGAGACTCCATCTACAACGGTGCGGATGACGATGCATCGGGCACGGTCACGATCATCGAGCTTGCGCAGGCGTTTGCCGCGCTTCCCGAGGCACCCCGGCGATCGATGGTGTTCATGACCGTCAGCGGAGAAGAGAAGGGGCTTCTGGGTTCGGGCTGGTATGCCGATCACCCCACCTTCCCGCTCGCGCAGACGGTCGCCAACCTGAACATGGACATGGTCGGCAGGAACTGGACTGACACGATCGTAGCGATCGGCAAAGAGGAATCGACGCTCGGTCCGCTCGTGGAGCGTGTTTCGGAGGAGCACCCGGAACTGGACATGGCGGTGATCGATGATATCTGGCCCGAGGAGGGCTTCTACTCGAGATCGGACCACTACAACTTCGCGCGCAACGGAGTGCCGGTTCTCTTCTTCTTCAACGGAACGCACGACGACTATCACAAGCCGTCCGATCACGCGGACAGGATCGCATATGACAAAATGTCACGCATCGGCCGGCTCGTCTTCTACACGGGATACGAGGTGGCCAACGCGGATGACCGTCCGGCGTGGGACGCCGCGGCGTACGGGCGGGTGGTGGAACAGGCCTCGGAGTGACGCGACGAAGTGACGCCGGTTCGTTGTAGATCTGCAGCGGGGCGTCTAGATTGAATCGATCGACGAACCTCGGGCCTCAGCCTGGAGCGACAAGATGCCTGACAGAAGAGACGAAGTGCCTTACGTGGTAGTGGAGAAGCGAGGCTCGGGCCTGGGAGCCTTCCTGGGCGGAGCGATTGCAGGCGCTCTCGTGGCCCTGCTTTACACACCGCGAACGGGCGATGAGACGAAGCGCGAGATCCGGGAAGGATTGGCGCGACTTCGCGAGGATGCGGACCACCGGTTCAGTCTGCTTCGCACCGAAGTCGAGGACCGGTACGATCGTGTCCGAGAAGAGGTCGGAGAGCGGATCGAACAGGCGCGTGGCGATGTCAAGCATCGCAAGATCCAGGCGGAGGAGGCCGTGAAGGCCGGCCGGGCGGCCGCCAAGAAGGCACGCGCCGAGCTCGAAGAGCGCCTCGCCGATTCGAAGGAGAGCTACAGCCGCAGCGTCGAGGAGCTGGCTGAGACCGCGGAAGTCGACGTCGAGGAGGCCAAGAAGGTCGTGAAGCGGGCCGTGAAGGACGTCAAGAAGGCCGTCAGCGAGGCCGTCGAGGACTGAGCCCTGCCGCTCGACCAGACGCCGATAGGGAGCGGTCCGCGCAGGATTCCCGGATTCGGCAGCGGAGTTCGAGGCGGTCTCGAGTTCGTGCACGAGGTGTACGACCAGGCCGCCTCGGACGACATATTCTTTCTCGCCTCAGGGCTCACCTTCAGCCTGCTCCTCGCCGCGATCCCCTTTCTGGCCCTGTTGCTCGCCGTCGCAGGCTTGATCCTCGCACCTCAGATCGAGGCCCCACGCGGAGTCGTTCTGGACTGGGTCGGATCACTGCTTCCGGTGTCGGAGGCCGTCGAACAGGAGATCCTCTCACAACTCGTCGATGTGGTCGAGATTTCCCGTTCGCTCGGTTTGATCAGCGCCGTTCTGTTCATCTGGTTCTCCACCCGGTTGTTCGGTGCCCTGCGCACGGTGCTCGATTCGGTATTCGATCTGCGCGAGGGACCCGGCATCCTCAAGTCGAAGCTGCTCGACGTGAAGCTCGTGGTGCTGGCCGCCATCCTGCTGACGGCCAACGTCGGGATCACGACCACCTTCCTCACGATGAGTCGTGAGTGGATCGGGCGTCTGCCGGTCGCCAGCGGTTTCTCGGCGCAGGTTCTGGGCTACGCGACTGCATTCGCGGCGATCTTCCTCATGTTCCTGTTGATATACAAGTTCGTTCCTACCACGAGCCTGCGGTGGCGGACCGCGGCGATCGCGGCCCTGGTCGCCTCGATCGGGTTTGAGCTGGTAAAGGCCGCCCTCGGCTGGTACCTGGCGGACATCGCCGACTTCAGCAGGTTCTTCTTCGCGTTCGCGACGCTCATCGTTCTCGTGCTTTCCTTCTACTACACGGCGATCACCTTCGTCCTGGGCGGCGAAGTGGCGAAGGTCTACGGATTCCGTCGGGCGATGCGACTGCAGCGGGAAGCTTTCGATACGGCCTGAAGCCAGGGCCGTCACCCGGTGGCGAGTCCCGTCCGGTCCGTCTAGATTGGCCGCGTCCCGTCCGTTCGCAGTGTGGCTTCAGGAGACCAGGTGGGAGAGAAGGCCGGGGGAAGAGCGCCCGTCATACGCAATCGCAAGGCCCGCCACGAGTTCGAGATTCTGGAAGAGCTCGAGGCGGGCCTCGTGCTGGAGGGAGCGGAAGTGAAGTCGCTCCGAGACGGGCGCGCGAACTTCACCGACGCCTTCGCTCGGGTCGAGGACGGAGAATTGTGGTTGCACAATCTCCACATCAGCCCCTACGAACAGGCGAGCATCGACGTACCCGATCCGCTTCGCCGAAGGAAACTCCTGGTTCACGCGCGTGAGTTGAATCGCCTCGCCTCGAAGACGGCCGAGCGCGGTCTCACGATCGTTCCGCTCGACATCCACTTCAGCCGGGGTCGGGCCAAGGTCAATCTCGGACTCGCGCGCGGGAAGAAGCTGCACGACAAACGTCAGTCCCTGAAGAAGGACGACATGCGGCGGGAGGTCGAACGTGCGCTTCGTGCGAGAGAATGAGACAGGGATGAGAGGTCGTTCATTGCTTCGCCGACCGGTCTGGGGAGCATTGTGCTGCGCGGTGCTGCTGGGACCAGCGCATGGAATCAAGGCCCAGATGGCGAACGGCGGAGCGAGCGGAGGCCCGGGTGACGATCGCGGTGGTTCGGCAGTTGGCGGGGAACCGGGCTACCCGGTCTTTCGCTGGAGTGCGGCCCCCGAAGATCTCGTTCGAGGACCGTCGCTCGCGGCGGGGCGCGGATCGGCGTACGGACCGGGGGGCGACGCGATAGAAGTCAGGGCCGGTGCACCGTTTGCGCGTCTCGGAGATCGAGTCCTGCCTCTCGCCAACTCGCCCTACCTGTCTGGCGGCGATCTCTGGGTTCCGTCGGAATTCCTGGAGCGGCTCGAGATGGCGCGTCGCGAGGCGCGTAACGGGCTCATCGTCGAGATTCCTCGGCCCGGTGAAACCGGTGGTGAATCCGTGCCCTCGGCCCAGAAGAACGGTCCGTGGAAGATCACGATCGATCCTGGACACGGGGGACACGATCCGGGAACCGTGAACCGGAGGACCGGGGCGCGGGAAAAGGACATCGTGCTGGCGGTGGGCCGGAAGCTGGCCGAGGAGTTACGCAGAAGACCGGGATTCGAGGTCGAACTCACACGCGATGATGATCGGTTCATTCCGCTCAAAGAGCGGCCGAAGCGGGCCAGGACGAGTGGATCGGATCTCTTCGTCTCGATCCACGTGAATGCCGAGCCCAACGGCGGAACACGCGCGAACGGCTTCGAGACCTACTTCCTCAGCCCTGCGCGGACGGACGAGTCGTCCCGTGTCGCGCGCCTCGAGAACAGTGTGCTCGAACTGGAAGGTGAGACGCTCGACTTCGAGGGAGAGGCGCCGATAGACAAGATCGTCTCCATGATCGTGCTCGACGGGAACCGCGATGTCTCGCAGGATTTCGGAGAAGTCGTCCAGACTGGCTTGAACCGGGTCGCGGTCGGCAAGGACCGCGGGACCAAGCCCGGACCCTTCTGGGTACTGGTGGGAGCGACCGGTCACATGCCGGCGGTTCTGGTCGAGCTCGGCTTCATCACCAACCCGAACGACGTGAAGAAGCTGACTGATGATGCGTATCAGGCGCGGCTCGCCGTGGCGCTGGCCGATTCGATCGAGGAGTATCGGGACAGGTACGTACGATCGCAGATGCGGAGGAGTGGAGGCGGTTGAAGCGGAGTGGTCTGGAAGCGGGACTGCTGGCGACGGTGCTGAGCGTCGCGACGGCCGGCTGTGTTTACTTCAATGCGATGTACGATGCCGGGCAGGCGTACGACGCCGGCATGACGGCGCTGCAGGAGGAGCAGGACCAGCTCGCCAGGCAACAATTCGATAGCGTCATCGCGAAAGCAGGGCGAATCGTCGGCAACCACCCGGGCAGCAAGTATGCCGACGATGCGGCGTTCCTGAAGACTCGCGCGGAACTGCACAACAAGCTCTGGGAGTCGGCCTTCACCTCGGCCGACTATGCTCGGCAACTCTCGAAGCGGTCTCGTGATTCAGCACTCGCGGCAGGTCTGAAGGGGATCGCGGCCGTTCAACTCGAGCGTCTGCTGCTGGGAGACTCACTTCTCAGTTCGGCCCTCGCGGCCGATCTGGCTGCGGACGACCGGGCAACCATCCTCTTTCACAGGGGACTGGCCCGGCTCCAGCTCGACCGGCCCGCCCAGGCGGCGGAGGATCTCGAAGACGCGGCCAGGCAGATCGACCTCACCCGGGAAGCCCGGCTCGAACTGGCTCGCGCTCTGCTACAGATCGGCGACTACGAACGGTCCGTCGCTGTGACCGCGGAGCTGCTGCGCATGGACGAGTTCGGCCAGCTCTCCGAAGCGGGTCTGGCTCACGTGGACACGCTGGCCCACCTGGCTCCCGAGAGCCTCGATGCCAGCCTGGAGGAGCTGCTGCAGGAGGAGGGGATGCGCCCCGCCCGACGCTCACTTCTCCAGTTGCTGCGCGGACGGGCCCTCGAGGATCTCGCCGACTACGCGGCGGCGCTCGCCGTCCTCGACAGCTCGGCCAGCGCAGGGGCAACGAGCCGATGGGCGCCGCAGGCCAGTCTTCTGGCCTCGCAAATCCGTTTGCGCACCGCCACGGATCCCGACCAGGTCTCCGGGACCGTTCCGGATCTCGAACGCGCCACGCGGGCAGGAGACCTGGCAACCCGGGAGACAGCCATCCCCCTCGCGTCTTCGGCTGCTCGATTCCGGGATTACACGCAGGCGTGGCGGGATCGCGGTGCATCGGCGGCAGAGGCCGCTCTCCGCGGGGCGGAATTGGCCGGGACCGAGCTGGGGTCACCGGCAGTTGCCCGCGGACTCTACCTCAAGTACCTGGAGCTGGCGCCGGATTCGCCCTGGACGGCAAAGGCGATCTATGGAGCGCTGGCCTACGCAGACTACCGACCGGGCAACTGGGTGAGGGACGAAGGAGATGTCACCGACGCCCGGCTGGTCGCGCGACTCGATGCTTTGCCCCAGGGTGATCCGTACCGGCAGGCGATCACGGGCACGGCGAGTGACTCCTGGGCCGACTCTGCATTCGTTCTGGCCGAGGCGGATCTCGAAGACCGAATCACGGAGATCCGAATGCTGTTCGACACGACCGTCGTGCGCGTGCGCCGTGATTCACTGCCTGACGAGGCTCCGGTCCCCGCCGCGGACTCGGTCGCCGCGGACGAGCCGGCCGAGCGAGAGGTCGAATTCTGATGAACGCGCCGATCAGGGACTGGGCGGAGGTCCGAGAGATCCGCCGTGCCGCCGACGAAACCTGGTGGGTGGAGCTCGATTCTCCCGCCATCGCTGGACGGGCGAGACCGGGTCAATTCGTCATGGTGGGCCTCGGCGTCGAACAGGTAGCGGCTCCATTCCTCCCGCGTCCGTTCAGCGTGGGCCTCGCAGGCCCGGACCGGACGGTCGGGCTCCTGCTGCGCGAATTCGGTGCGGGTACCCGCCGCCTCGCTCGGCTGCGGGACGGAGACCGTGTACTGTTGCTGGGGCCGCTCGGGCAGGCGTTTTCGGTATCGTCGGATCGCCCCGTCGTGTGCATCGCCGGCGGCGTAGGGCTCGCGCCGTTCCTCTTTCTCGCAGCCGAGCAGCGGAAACTCGGACGGCAGGTCAGGCTGCTGTACGGGGAACGGACCGCTGACCGGGTCTTCTCTTCGGAATTGATCGAGGAGCTGACGGGCGTGGCGCCGATCATCTACACGGAAGACGGATCGGCGGGCCACCAGGGCCTGGTGCTCGCGGGCATTCGCCCTGAGGAGGAGCCCGCCCTGCTCGCCTGCGGTCCTACGCCCATGCTCCAGGCCGTCGCCCGGCTGGCGATCGAGCATGGCTTACCGCTGCAGGTCTCCGTCGAAGAGCACATGGGGTGCGGAATCGGCACCTGTCAGGGCTGCGTGGTACGCAGCGCGAGTGGAGAGTGGATCAAGTCCTGCACCGAGGGCCCGGTGTTCGATGCCCGGGAGCTGTCATGGCCGACCTGACGCAGCGACTGTTCGGGACGCAATGGCAGAGCCCGGTGCTTCTGGCATCGGGCACGTGCGGCTACGGGGAGGAATACGCCGAGCTGATACCTCTGGACGAGATCGGGGGAATCGTCACGAAGGCCGTCAGCCTCGAGCCGAGATCCGGGAACCCGCCGCACCGGGTGTCCGAGACGCCGGGCGGCATGATCAACGCGATCGGCCTGCAGAACGTAGGCCTCGCTGCCTTCATTCGCGAGAAGCTCCCCTGGCTGCGCGACAACCTGGTTCGCGCCCGCGTTCTGATCAATGTAGTTGGCCACACCGAGGACGAATTCGAGGCAGTCGTCGCCGGACTGGACGGAGAGGACGGCTTTCTCGGCTTCGAGATCAACGTTTCCTGCCCCAACGTGAAGGATGGCACGCTGTTCGGGACGGACCCGGCGGGTCTGGCCGGTCTTGTCGCCACCCTCAGGCGCGCCACGGCCCGACCACTCGTCGTGAAGCTGACGCCGAACGTGCCCGACATCGGGCTCTATGCGCGCATCTGCGAGGAGAACGGGGCGGACGGACTCAGCACGATCAACACCTTCCCCGGCATGTTGATCGACGTCGGGAAACGTCGCCCCGTGATCGGAAATGTATCCGGCGGTGTCAGCGGGCCGGCGATACTCCCGATGGGCGTATACCTCACCTGGCGGGCCCGTCAGTCGAGCAGCCTGCCGATCCTGGGCATCGGAGGAATTCGCTCGTCGGATGACGCCCTGCAGTACATACTCGCAGGAGCGAGTCTGGTACAGATCGGGACTGCACTCTTCGTCGATCCCGAGGTCGCGGTGGCAGTACATCGAGGCGTCGAGGCGTACTGCACAGAATCAGAGACCCCGCTGCGGGAGCTCGTCGGTGGCGTTCAGATTCCCGACCGGGACTGAGGAGGAGATGGTGGCCGGCAGACCCGAAGTGATCGTGGCGCTGGACTATCCCGATTTCGAGTCGGCGTGGGCGCTCGTGGAGCAACTACCCGCAGACACCTGGTACAAGGTTGGCCTGGAGCTGTTCACGCGAGCCGGTCCCCCGGTCGTCGAGCGCCTGGCGGGAGAGGGCCGCAATGTATTCCTCGACCTCAAGCTGCACGACATACCGAATACGGTGGCCGGAGCGGTCCGGTCCGCATCGCGGCTCGGCGCTCGCCTGTTGACGGTGCACGCGGCCGGAGGCGAGGCGATGCTCAGGGCGGCGGCCGACGCTGCCGTGGAGGCGGCTGCTGCGGGGAATGGCTCGGGAGCTCAGGCGCACAGCAGGCTCCGCCTGCTCGCGATTACCGTACTTACTTCTCTGGACGATGCTTCGCTGCCGGCGGTGTTCGGCCGCGGGGCCACGGTGGAGGAGACCGTGGGCCGGTTGGCAGGGCTCGCTCGTGAGAGCGGAATCGACGGAGCCGTGTCCTCCGTCAGAGAATGCCGGGCCATAAAGCTCGCCTGTGGTGAGGAGTTCATGGTCGTGACACCCGGGATCCGGCTCGCCGGCCAGGACGCACAGGACCAGGCCCGCGTCGCTACACCCGCCGTGGCTTCGGCGGCAGGGGCCGACTACCTCGTGGTGGGCCGGACGATCACGAAGTCGGAGGATCCACGCACCGCCCTCGAGACGGTCCGCGCGGCTATCGATTCCTGACCCTGGACGGTCCGCCTCGCGGTCAGATGTCTGCCGGCGAGAGCACGACAGGCCCGGTCTCGTTCCGCAGTCCGAGGTACTTCCGATATCGCGCCGAGTGCACGGACCGCTCTCGGACCGCTTCGTCGTATCTTCCGGCAAGACCGAGAAGCAGCTCGGCCGATTCGCGCACGGCATGCCGGCCCCCCTCACGGCCGGTCGTGTAGTCGAACCTCTGCTCGCGCTCGGCCCAGCTGCGCAGCAGGGGCGTGGCGCCGTTGCGGATGAGAACTCGCAGTCCGCAGGCGTCGGCGACGCCGAGGTCGAGCACATCGTCGAACAGGAAGCAGATCTGCTCCGGTCGGATCCCGAACCGGCTCTCCAGGTCCCGCAGGGCATGCAGCTTGTCGAGGAATCCCCGGTACACGACGTGAAAACGTTCGCGCTCGGCCAGTGCCACCGCAGCCGGATTATCCTGACCCGTCAGGACGCCGACGAATGGGAGGCGACCGTCTCTCAGCCACCAGCCGAAGCGGAGGAGGTTGGTTCCCATGGCGTCCGACTCGGAGAAGCCGCTGGGAGTGCCGGTTCCCTTGATCCCCTCGTTGAAAACTCCGTCCCAGTCGAACAGGAACCCCTTGACCCCGGCCAGGCGGGCCCGGAGGTCTCCGGGGGAGGTGCGGAACTCGCCCCCCACGGCGCGGAAAGGAGCGAGAAGCCGATCGTCCGGCTCCTGAAAGACCGGGTGCGAATCTCCCCGCGGCATCAGAGATCCTGGATGTCCAGCATGCCTACCGGACGACCCCGGTCGGTTACCAGCAGATTGTCCACCTTGTGTCGGTGGAACAGCTCATCGGCCTCGTTGAGCCGGACCCCTCTCTCGATCGATATCGGAGTCCCGTACGGCAGATCGCTCATCCGTCGATCGAGCACGTCACGGCCGTTGGCCTGGAGCAGACGTCGCAGATCTCCATCCGTGAACACACCCACCAGATTGCCTTCGCCGTCCACCACGGTTACGCAGCCGAATCCGTACTCGGTCATGCTCACGATCGCGTCGCGAAGCTCGGTGTCTGCCAGGACGGTCGGATTGACGCTGCTCATGACATCGCCGACGGTACGCGTGATCATCCGGGTGTGAACCCGGAATTGATCGGTGCCGACCGAAGTGAACACGTTCTCTGTGAGGCGCGCGAGGATCGGAAAAGGCACCGTGATCGTGTGCGCGCCCAGCTGAAGTGCGTTGCGAACGTGCTCCACGTGGCGGACGGACGAGAACATGACGCGCGTTTCGTATCCGTAGCGTTCCACGGCATCTACCGCGTCCGCGACCAGAGCCAGAGCATCCTGTCCCTGATCCTGAAGCCGGCCCACGAGGGGGCATACGTAGGCGGCCCCTGCGTGCATGGCCATGTATGCCTGTTGCAGGGTGTAGACGAGGTGAACGTTGACCATCAGCCCTTCGTCCGTCAGCCGGCGGCATGCCTTGATACCTTCCAGAGACACGGGAATCTTGAACACCGTACGCCCCGGCTCCAACCCGAGCTCCAGCTGGCGGATCGCTTCGGACCGGATCTCGTCGGCCGTATCCCCGAGCGCCTCGACCTGCAGCACAGGTACGATTCGAGCGAGATCGAGAAGGTAGGCGTCCACGTCCTCGATGCCGTGCCGATGCATGAAGGTCGGTGTCGTGGTCAGACCATCGAGTATCCCGAGTCCGAAGGCTTCCTCGATCTCCCGTCGATCCGCACTGTCAAGGTACAGCTCCATGTCGACTCTCTCTTCCGTTCTCTCAGGCCACCGGTCGGTGACGTACCTCTACCTCGTGAATCTCCAGCAGCGGAGCCAGGAACGCCTCGAGATCGAATACGCAGAGCTGGCTCGCCGCATCGCACAGTGCGCGAGCTGGATCGGGATGCGTTTCGATGAACACGCCGTCCACGCCGGCGGCGACACCCGAGCGGGCGATGACCGGCAGAAATTCCCGAGCCCCCCCGGACGGGTCGGCACTCGGGATGCCATAGCGACGGATCGAGTGCGTGATGTCGAAGACGGTCGGGAATCCCGTCTTCCTGAGGTGATAGAAGGCGCGCGGGTCCACTACGAGATCGTTGTACCCGAAGGTGTAGCCACGTTCGGTGAGGAGTATGCGTTCGTTGCCTCGGGCGAGGACCTTCTCGACCGGCCGCATCATGTTCTCGGGTGCGAGGAACTGACCGTGCTTCAGATTCACCACCCGGCCCGTGTCTGCGGCAGCGACCACGAGCTCGGTCTGCATGCACAGGTAGGCCGGGATCTGTATGACGTCCAGAACCTCGCCGGCCTTCGTCGCCTGATCCGGCGTGTGCACATCGGAGAGGATGGGAAACCCGAAGTCCGTCCGGATTCGGTCCAGGATTCTGAGGCCCTCGTCGAGCCCGGGCCCCCGGTAGTAGTCCAGAGAACTACGGTTGTCCTTGGTGAATGACGACTTGTAGATGACCCCGACGCCCGTCGCGGACGCCACCCGTGCCAGCTCCTCGGCGGTGCGCAGCATCACGCTCTCATCCTCGATCACGCACGGTCCTGAGATCAGGAACATACTCGCGCCACCGACATCGATGTTTCCGAGCTGGAACGTACGCGTCGCCATGCCTAAAGCCTCCGGAAGATCGCCTCGAGGCGGTCCAGCGTGATCTCACTCTGCCAGTCGGGCCCGAGGGCGTGGTCCCACATGTGAGGCAGGCCGAAGGCGATCTCCGCCATTCGCCGTACCTGCTCGTCGGTCCAGCCGTCCGACATCCCTGCAGGAAGGCTTATCGAGTGCTTTTCGACCATCGCTTCGAACTCGTCCACGCCGTGAGGATAGAAGTCGCGCAGCTGTCGGAATGCGACACAGTTGGCGATTCCGTGCCGCATTCCAAGAACATAGGAGAGCCCGTATGAGATGGCGTGGCAGGCGCCCACTTCCGAATAGGTGAGACTCAGACCCCCGAACAACGAGGCGACCATCAACTTCTCGTCGTTCGCAGGAGACCGCCCGGCACCGTCGTCCAGGAAGACCTCGCGGCAGAGCTTGAGCGCTTCGTCACCGTAGGCCTGGCTGAACGTGTTGAAGTGCCGGCCGGTCTCGGCCTCGATACAGTGGATGAAGCAGTCCATCCCCGTGTAGAACCAGTGGTCGGTGGGGACGCTTGCGGTGAGGTCCGGATCGAGGACGAGCTGGTCGAAAGGCGTCCATTCGCATTTGAGTCCGAGCTTCTTCTCCGGGCCCGTGAGTACGGCGGTCATCGACACCTCGGCCCCGGTGCCGGAGATCGTCGGGATCCCGCAATGCCAGACGCCCGGCCGCTCGACGAGGTTCAACCCCTGGTAGCGAGTCGAGGAACCTTCGTTCGTGAGCATCAGGGACACCGCCTTCGCGACGTCCATGACGCTTCCGCCGCCGATTCCCACGACTGCGGAAGGAAGAGCGCTCCGGGACAGGATGCCGTCGCGCAACTCATCCACCTGTTCCGTCTTGGGCTCCTCGTGACTTGCATCGAGGTAGTGAACCTCGTCGCCCGACTCGACCGCGAGACGTGCTTCCAGCTCCCGACCTTCGAACCAGTCGTCCACGAGGTAGACCACCGTTCCCGTGCCACTCCGACGCACCGGCTCGAGGATCGATCCCAGCTGATCGAGCGACCCCCGCCCGTAGACGATCTTCCCGACGTTACGGAAGTTCCTGTGCATGTCTCTCATGCCCCCCCGCCCAGCACGGAAGCGAGGGATTCCCGAAGGGATTCGCCGATCCTGTCCGTATTCTCGGGCTCCCAACTGCATCCGACACCTATCGACACGAGACGGCCGATCACTTCCTGCGCTCCGGGAAGCTCGAGCGCCCTGTAATCCTGCGGGCTGCCGAGTGAGTGAATCGCGAGCGGGGCGGCGGCGTCGAGGTTCTTTACATGGTCCCACTGGTTGATGAAGTGGTACATGTTGGTGAACCAGTAGTTGACCCCCGGAACACCTGCCGCGCGCATCGAGGCTACGGCCGCCTCGGCGCTCTCCGAATCAGGCAACAGCAGATTCAGAAAGGTGCCCGAATCCCCCTCCGGGTCGGGCATTCGGCGGAAATCGAGACCCGGAAGATCCTCGACTGCGTCCCTCAGCCGGGCCTTGTTCGCCCGCTTCGCGGATCGGATTCGTTCCAGCTTCCGCATCTGCGCAACGCCGACTGCCGCATGAAGCTCGCTGATTCTGTAGTTGAAGCCCACGATCGGGTGTTCTTCCATTCCCCGATTGTCTCCCACGTGGTCATGCCCGTGGTCCGCATAGCTGTCTGCGAGGCGATACCGGGACTCGTCATCGGTGACGAACACTCCGCCCTCACCCGCCGTCGTGATCTTGAAGAAGTCGAACGAGAATGCGCCGGTGAGGCCGAACCGTCCTACGGATCGCCCGTGATACCAGGCTCCCAGTGCCTGGCCGGCGTCTTCGACCAGCACGAGATCCCGGTCACGGCAGAGCTCCAGCAGCGGATCCATGTCGGCGGCGGCCCCGCACATGTGCACGAGCAGAATCGCCTTCGTGTTCGGAGTCAGCGCCGCCCTGACGCTGGCCGCGTCGAGGCAGAGCGTATCGTCGATGTCCGCGAACACGGGGAGGCCACCGGCCAGCAGCACCGCCTCGATCGTCGCCAGGTACGTAAAGGGCGGCACGATAACTTCGTCGCCGTATCCGATTCCGGCCGCCGCCAGAGCGCAGGCAACGGCGGTCGATCCGCTCGAAACGGCGAGGGCATGTCCGGCACCCGTGTAGTCGCAGACCAGACTCTCCATCTCGCGCGCCTTCCAGCGGTCCATTCGTCGATCTTCGTGACCGTACCGGAAGAGGATGCCGGTCTCCAGCACCTCCATGACCTCCCTTCGCTCCTCGTCACCGAACAGTTCGGTTCCCGGCATCGCGCGTCGCTCTCTTGCAGGTTATCCACGTTCCCGACGGGTGACTCCCGTTCAGGCGAGAGAAGCTACGGGCGGCGTCGGGGAGCGTCCAGCGGGACGCCCGCGCTTGATCCTCGCGGTCCGGCAGCGCAACGTGCTCCACGTCAGGAGCCTCGGAACGGATCGGAAAGGCCGATTCTCTATCGAAGGAGAACATTGAGCAGGTTCTCGATGTCCAGGCGATTCGCTGCGGTGGTCGGTCTGGTAGCGGTCACCGCCGTGGGTGCTCCCGCCACAGGCATGGCACAGGTCGAGATTCCCCCACCGGTGGGCCTGGTCAACGACTTCGCGGAGGTCATTCCCCCTGCCGCAGAGGTGCGCATATCGGAGATCGTCGAAGAGGTGCGCGCGAAGTCGGGTGGAGAGATCGTAGTCGTCACGCTCCCCGATCTCGGTGGCGTGCCGCGGACCGAGCTGGCGCACCGGATCGGGAATGAATGGGGCGTTGGCAAGGCCGGCGCTCCCGGCGAGACGGGACGGCAGACGGGTACCGTGGTCCTCGTGATCCCGAAGGAGACCTCGACGGACGGACGGGGCCACATCGAAATCGCGCTGGCCTTCGGAGCCAACACGTTCATCACGGCGTCAGAATCGGGCCGGATTCGGGATCGCTACATGATCCCCGCGTTTCGGGAACAGGACTACGCTGCCGGGATCGAAGAGGGCGTACGGGCCCTGGCCGGGCAGTACGCTGCCGAGTTCGGATTCGACATCGACGGGGTGATTCCGCCGCCCGTGCTCCCGGCCGAAGGCGACGGCATTCCGCTGGGAACGATCATCCTGCTGCTCGGGCTCCTGTTTCTGATTCTCTATGCGATTTCGAAGCGGTCTCGGGGGGGGCGCGGCGGACGAGGAGGTCCCGGCTCGGGAATGGGTGGTGGCGGCCGAAGGGGTCCGGTGATCGTGCCGTTCCCGACGGGAGGAAGCTCCCGCGGAGGATGGGGCGGGTCGGGTGGCTTCGGCGGTGGCTTCGGGGGCGGCGGCCTCGGCGGGGGAGGCTTCGGGGGTTTCGGCGGAGGAGGGGGCTTCGGGGGTGGAGGTGCGGGAGGCAGCTGGTGAGAGCAGTGGACGAGAAGGAGGCAGCCGGGTGAGCGCAACACGTGCTCTGGTAGCGAAGTCGGAGGTGGTGGACGGACTCGCAGCAGAATTCGGCGAGCGACTGAGATCGGTCGTCCTGTACGGGTCGGTACCGCGCCAGGAGTCGATACTCGGCGTGAGCGACGTCAATCTGCTGGTCCTCCTCGACCGGGTGACGCTGGATGACCTGCGTCGGTTGTCGTCGATCGCCCGCCGGTGCGTGGACCTCGGGAGGGCGGCACCGATGCTGTTCGGCTGGGACGAGTTCCGGCAGTCGACCGATGCGTTCGCGATCGAGATGGCGGACCTGCAGGACGGACGCGAGATCGTCTACGGACAGGATCCCGTGGTCGATCTGGTCGTACCGCGAGAGGCACTGAGGCACCAGCTCGAGCACGAGATTCGGGCCCGGCATGCGCAGCTCCGGGAGGGACTGATGCTCGCGGCGCCGATTCCCGCTGCCGTCGGCGAGCTGCTCGAGCACGGGCTGCCGGCGTTCGTCTGCTATCTCCGGTCTATCCTGAGACTGGCCGGGCGCGAGGTTCCCTCCACGTCGGAGGACGTGATCCGGGCCGCCGCCAACCTCGTCGACGCCAGGCCAGACGCATTCCTGGATGTCTGGGGGGCCCGCAGGGCCGGATTCGTGCCCGAGATCGACATTGAGGATCCGCTCGTCGAGGCGTACATCGAGCTGGTGGAGCGGAGTATAGTCTGGGTCGACCAGACCGGAATCGACGCAACGAAAGGATGAGCGGGAAGCAGGAGCGAACGAGACGAGCGCCACCGCGTGTGCTCGCCAACAGCTATGGCCCCGGCGTGGGCCTGGAAGAAGGAGAATCTTGATGAAACAGAGACACGCGGCAGGTCGCTTGCCACTGCTCGCCCTGGCGCTCAGCCTTCCACTCGGGGCCTGCGGATACAACACGATCCAGGAACTCGACGAGGGAGTTGAAGAGTCGCGCGGAAACGTCGAAGCGGAGCTGATGCGCAGGAACGACCTGATTCCCAACCTCGTAGCCACGGTGGATGAGGCGGCAGCCTTCGAAGAGAGAACTTTCACACAGGTCGCGGAAGCCCGGTCCGGACTGACCGAATCACGCGAGCGGCTGGAACAGGCCGTTCAGGGTGACGCGTCGCTCGAAGAATTGAGCGCCGCGAGTGCGAGTGTGGCCGACAACTTGAGGCTGTTTCTCAACGTGTCCGTGGAGGCGTATCCGACCCTTACGGCCAACCAGAGTTTCCGGGCGCTGCAGGACGAGTTGACCGAGACCGAGAATCGGATCGCCTTTTCGCGTCGGACCTACAACGAAACGGTCAGGAATTACAACACCTTCATCCGCCAGTTTCCGCAGGCGATCACCGCCTGGGTGATTCGCGCCAGGCCTCACGAGACGTTTTCTGCTCCTGCATCTGCGATGGATGCGCCCGCGGTGGACTTCGGCGGAACGTCGGACGGGTGAGGGCGGCTGGCATGAACAGGGTGACACTTCGCGCGCTCGTCTGTCTGTCGCCGGTCGCGCTGGCCGGACTCTCTACGCACGGCCCCGCGGCGCTCCATGCCCAGCAGAGCGAAGCCGAGCAAAGGGTGGCGGAACTCGCCGGGCGCTACGAGAAATCGGAACACCGCGTGGAGATGCGGGATGGCACATCCCTTTACCTGGCGCTCTACGAGCCGCGCGAGCGACGCGCGGAAGAGCTTCCCATCCTGCTCACGCGCACGCCCTACAGCTGCAATCCATACGGGCCGGAGCAGATGCCGCCGCGGATCGGGCCCAATCGCCTGCTCGAGGATGAGGGTTACATCTTCGCCTGCCAGGACGTGCGCGGCCGCTTCCAGTCAGAAGGCACCTACGACAACATGCGGCCTCACGTGCCCGGTGAGCTGCCGATCGACGAGAGCTCCGATACCTGGGACACGATCGAGTGGCTGGTGCAGAACGTGCCGTCGAACAACGGCAGGGTGGGGATGTGGGGGATCTCGTATCCCGGCTTCTACGCGGCGGCAGCGCTGCCCGAAGCGCATCCCGCACTCGTCGCGTCGTCGCCCCAGGCGCCGATCGCCGATTTTTTCTTCGACGACTTCCACCATCACGGCGCCTACACTCTCGCCTACTGGTTCATCACACCGGTCTTCGGCTACCAGCAGGACTCGCTGAACACCGGGAACTGGTTCCGATTTCCGACGCGCACCTCGCGGGACGGATACAAGTTCTACATGGATCTCGGACCCCTCGAGAATTCCGACGCCGTTTACGACTCCACCAACTTCTTCTGGCAGCAGCTGGTCGAACATCCCAACTACGACGAATTCTGGCAGGCACGGAACATCCTTCCGCACCTCCATGGGGTCGATCATGCGGTGCTCACGGTCGGCGGCTGGTACGATGCCGAAGATCTGTACGGTCCGCTCAACATTTATCGAACCCTGGAGCGCGAGAATCCGGACATCGCCTACAACGGCCTCGTCATGGGTCCCTGGGGACACGGGGACTGGGCCCGCACCCTGTCCCCACACGTGATTGGCGACATCGAGTACGGGGACGACATCTCGGGATGGTACCAGCGCGAAGTGGAAGCACCGTTCTTCCGCTACTGGTTGAACGGTGCCGGAGCCCCTCCCGAGTTCGACGCGCTGACTTTCGATACCGGAAGCAAGGAATGGCGGGCTTTCCCGGCCTGGCCGCCGGTCGAAGCAGACACCCGGACGCTCTATTTGCGGGACGATGAGGTCCTGTCGTGGCAGGCGCCGTCAGCCGGCGAGGGTGAATTCACCGAATACGTGAGCGATCCGAACGAGCCGGTTCCTTACACGGACGACATCCGGTTCGTGTTCACGCCGCGGCGATACATGAACGAGGACCAGCGCTTCGCCGAGCGGCGGCCGGACGTGATCGAGTTTCAGACCGAACCGCTCGAAGAGGAGCTGACGCTCGGGGGAGATGTCCTCGTCCGGCTGCAAGTCTCTACGACCGGCACGGATTCCGACTGGATCGTCAAGCTCATCGATGTCTATCCCGATGATACGCCCAACGGTGAGCACACACCGGAAGGCGTGGTGCTCGGGGGATATCAGCAGATGGTTCGCAGCGAGATCTTCCGCGGTCGATTCCGCGACAGCTACGAGTTTCCCACGGCATTCGTCCCCGGGGAGCGCACCGCGGTCGAGTTCCCGCTTCAGGATCTGCTGCACACGTTCAAGCCCGGGCACCGGATCATGGTCCAGGTGCAGAGCAGCTGGTTTCCGCTGTTCGACCGGAACCCGCAGACCTTCGTGCCGAACATCTTCGAGGCAGAGGAGAAGCACTTCGTGAAGGCGACGCAACGAGTGTGGCACACCCCCGCTGCGGCCAGCCGGCTCGAGGTCAAGGTGCTGCCCCCCGGGTCGGGTCTGAAGATGGGGAGCGACTAGACCTTCGGCAGGGGAAGGGTCAGGCAGGGGGCGGGCCGCCGGGTTCGGTCGGCATACCGGATCCGGGCCGTCGCACGTGTCGGATCCATACTCCGCTGTAGACGGCCAGATTGAACAGCAGCAGCAGGATGCCCAGCCAGATGTGCAGCCGATCCCAGTCGGCCGGATAGAGGATCGGGTCGAGGTAGCGCTCGAGGAAGCCTCCCTCGAATCCGGCCTCTCCGGCGCGGGCGCGGAGATTCCACTCCAGTGGGGTGAGCGGACAGATCCAGCCGACGAGCTCGATCCCGATCGCGTAGATCAGGACCGGAAGGTGAAGCCAGGCGAGGCGAGGCTTGAGGAGGACCATCAAGCCTCCGAGTGACGCGAATGCCGCGAATGCGAAGTGCGCGAGCATCACGAGGTCCGCCGCCAGCGACCAGCCCACGTCCCGACTCCTTCCTCGAGATCTTCCGGCTACGGACCCCCGCGCCTCAGGGGCTTCGCAGCGAGTGCTTGCCGCCCTTGGCGGACTCCACCGTCACGGTGAATGGGCCGCTTCCCCGAACCAGCCACTTCACCGCTACCGTGCCCATTCCGTCTATTCGCTCCACCTCAATGCGCTCGGGACGGTGCTCCTGCTCCTCGGCGATTCCCTGCAGAGGGTTCTCGATCCGGAAGCCTGCGATCACGCGTCCGCCCTCGATCCGAATCCGGTCCGGCGGGCTGATCCCGTGAACGACATCCTGCTCCGTGCGCGTGGGCGCGAGCTTCCGATTCGAGATCAGGGCGCGGACTTCACTCACGCCACTCCCGAGCGACCGCACCTCCACGGAGTCCACCCGCACCAGGGGCATCTGTCCGGCCTGATACAGTGTGAAAGCCATGTTCCGGTGCGCCTCTTCACGAAGGAGGAAGCCGGGTATGGCCCGAGTGTACTGTCGCTTGACTCCGCCCACCTCGATGCGGCCGTACTGGGGGTGATCCACCGGTGTCCAGGGCACGATCGCCTCCCCGAACAGCAGGTATCGATCGAATCGGTAATCCGCCCGATCCCAGCGCTCATTTTCGGGTGATTCGCGGAAGTAATTGAACGAGGTCCAGAGCTCGTTGCTGAAGGTGATGATCCCGCGGCCTGCGTAGAACCAGTCCAGTTCGTTTCCCCAGGTCGTGTAGAGGTCTTCCCAGATCGAGATATAACGGTAGCCGGGAAGGATCATCTCTCCACGCTCGCCGATCTCGTCCATCACCCTCAGGTCGGCTGCCTGCACGCTGTCGGACTCTGTTCCCGGCCCGCGCAGGATCATGCCGCCGGTGTTGTGATAGGTCTGGGCGGCGGCGATGTTGGGGTGCGCCAGGACGAATTCCACCACGGCACGCGTCTCGGGCAGGGAGGTGGGAAAGGCATCGGAGCCGGACTGCACGTACGCGGGTGCCCACCGCCAGGGCCAGTTCCGGTTGGGATCGTAATAACCGCGACGATCCTCGTTGACTCTCCCGTCCCCATCGTTGTCGAATCCTTCATTCCCGAGGAGCTCCCACTCGCCAGGCTGGTCGGCGTGGGCCCGGACCATGATGCGAGGATCCTCCGGCGACGTGATCCAGCGCCCGTTCGAGCTGCGCCGGCGCATCATCGTGATGTGGCCGTCGCCGTTCAGGTCATCGAAATCGTCCTCGTCGAACAGTCCATCTCCGTCGTCGTCACGCGGGGCGAGGCCGCTGCGTGGACTGTGCGGCGTGTTCGGCTCGAGAAGGAAGTTGTCCCGACCATCCGGGTTGATCGAGGGAACGATGTAGAAGGTGCGATCCCTCAGCAGCTCGGCGATCCAATCGACGCGGTCGGCCATTTCGCAGAGGTACCAGGCCGTGTACAGGGCGATCTCGGATCCCTGGACTTCATTGGCGTGGATGTTCCCATCGATCCACATCGCAGGCTTGGCATCCGCCTCTCCAGCCTGGAAATCGGTGACTGTGAGCAACCACAGGTCGCGCCCTTCGACGCTACGTCCGATGGAAGAGGATCGGCACCGGTCGGGCCAGGCCTCTTCGAGGCGACGACCGATCTCTCCGAGTGTCTCGTGATCGAAATAGCGGTCCCAGGAGACGGCGACCTGCGGGTCGGGCGGCGCACCGAGACCGGCCATCGCGCCCGGAGGGGATTGCTGCGCCCATGCTGCCGTGGGAAGCAAAGCCAGGAGCGAAGCGCCGATGATGAAGTTCACGGCGGCGGCGGAGACATTCAGATGGCTGGTCATCGCAGTTGGATCTCCTTCCGGTCACGCCCGGCCGAGGCCGAACCGGCGCTGACGGCAACGCGTCCGTTGCCCTTTCCGACCACGATCCACGTCAGCTCTTCCGCCGAACCGCTCCCGGGCAGTGCTTCCAGCAATCGAACCGCACGACCGCCGGCGAGCTCCTGCCCGTTCGTCTCCAGATCGACCCGGACGGATCGCGGTCGACCCAGCCTGTCGGCCAGCCGGGTGCGCGTCGGCAGATATCCGGTGTTGGCGATCCGGACCGAGACTCTCCATGTGTCATCGCCCAGCGATTCCGCTTTCGACTCCACGATCTCGATGCGGGGAAGGAGCATCGCGATATCGATCAGGAATTCGACTTCCTTGCGGACGATGGAGTCCCGGATCGTCGCTGGCGGTGTCCAGCCGGTGAGTGGCCTGAAGCCTCCGACTTCAACCCTTCGGTCTTCGAAGTCGGGGTGATCGACCGGCTCCCAGTCGAGAAAGTCTTCCGGTCGGTTGGCTCGAATCCAGCGGAGCCGTCGTCGCTCCGCTGCCACCGGATCCGAAGCCTCGCTGGTTCGTGAGTCGCCGGACCCGGACCGGGAGGCGGAGTCCGACGCCGCCTCTCGATCTTCCGGGATCGCGGTGGTGCTGTCGGGTCGCTCTGCGGCCGGCGGTGTCCAGACCGAAGAACCGAAGGCCCAGCGCCCCATCTGAAAATAGGCCCATGAGAGCGGGTCGCCGCCTTCGGGCCGGACCCCGAGGGTGTCGGACTCCGAGCGTCCCGTCCGCTCCCGATAACGTCGGGCGATCTCCGCATACCACGGTGCATCACCGGCGAGCGCGAATTTCAATGGTTCGCGGACTCGTTCGCCCTCCGAGCCGGGCTCGCCGGCCGGGTTCGATTTCCACGGCGAGAGAAGATTGTCTCTGGTCCCGAATACCACGACCATGCCGATCTCATCGCGGTCGGCCAGCAATTGAGCGACCGCTCGGGCCTCCGGTGCCGAGAGGGGGTAATCGCCCGCCACCGATTCGAACCATGGATATCGGCGCGGGAAGTTGGCTCCGATGTCCACGCCCCCCTTCGGATCCTCGTTGAATCGGCCGTCGCCGTCGTCGTCCCTGCCCTCGACCAGAAGCCGCCAGGAAGGGCTGTCTCCCCGGGCAGGATCAGCGATCCTCATCAGGCCGGGCTCGTCCTCGTCTTCCGTGTATTCTCCGGTCGCGTCCTCGATCCGCATCATCGTGATCCAGCCGTCGCCATTCAGGTCGTCGGGGCCATCCTCGTCCACGAGTCCATCGCGATCATCGTCGCGCGGCTGGTCGTTTCGGCGGGTCTCGTGAACCGGTCGCTGACGGGAGGAGCGTTCAGCGTCGGGGCTGAGCAGCGGAATGAAGTGAACGGTAACTCCGTCGAGCAGGGATGTGATCTCGGGGTCGCTCCCGTATCCGTCCGAGAGTCGCTCGATCGCGGCGAGAGCGACGTCGGTGCCTATGGCGTGCGCTGCCTGCTCGCCGGCCAGGACGAGAACCGCCGGTCGGCCGCCGCCGTCCCCGGGGCCGGCTACGGTGGCCAGGAGGAGATCTGCTCCCCCGGCCGAACGTCCAATGGAAGTGACATCGACACGGTCGGAGCGATTCAGCGCGCGCAACCGATCCGAGGGATCCTGAGCAGTTGCGTCCGCCGGGTCGGACGCCATGAAAGCGAACAGCGCCAGCGCAAAAAGAGTCCTGTCCAGAGTACGAATCGCCATCTGCCGAAACCTCACGAACCTGGAGCACGATGACCGGCGGCTTCCGAGTACGGAACGTCGTGCGGCACGCGGTACGCGGCAAGCGGTCCGGGTCCGCAAGGTGGACCCCTCCGGGCATGGGGCGGTATTCGTAGTCCGGGGGAGGAAATCCATGAAAGCGATACGCATTCTGCGGCCCGGCGACCCGGACGTTCTGGAACTCGTCGAAGTCGACCCCGGGAGTCCCGGTCCGGGTGAGCTCGGCGTCTCGATCCACGCCACGGCGGTGAACCGGGCCGACCTACTTCAGCGGCGGGGTGGATACCCGGCACCGCCCGGTTGGCCGACAGACATCCCCGGCCTCGAGTTCGCCGGAATCGTCGAGGAGGTGGGCGAGGGCGTCGACGAATCGGTGGTCGGATCGTGGGTCATGGGTCTCCTGGGCGGTGGTGGCTACGCCGAACACGTGGTGACGGGAGCCTCCCAGGTCATTCGGATTCCCGCCGGCCTCCAGTTCATCGAAGCTGCCGCCCTGCCGGAGGCGTTCTTTACCGCATACGACGCTCTCGTCCTGCAGGGAGGGCTGAAGGAGGGGATGACGGTCCTGGTGCACGCTGCAGGGAGTGGCGTGGGAACGGCCGCTCTCCAGGTGGCGAAGACCTTTGGAGCCTCCCGGATCTTCGGAACCGCCTCAGCCGGTAAGCTCGCCGCGATCGCCGAGCGAGGACTGCCCCTTGATGTGCCGATCGATTACACGCGTCAGTCCTTCCGGGATGTCATCCGCCGGGAGACCGCCGGCCAGGGCGTGGATCTGGTCCTCGATCTGGTGGGTGCGACCTACTGGAGCGACAACGTCGCCAGTCTCGCGCCGCGAGGCACCCTCCTGCTCGTCGGACTGATGGGCGGAACGATGGCACAGATCAATCTCGGGGTCCTCATGCGTCGCCGATTGACGGTGATCGGGACCGTCCTGCGATCGCGCGAGCCCGAGGAAAAAGCTGCGCTCACGCAGAGGGTCGACATGGATCTGTCACCGCTCTTCGCGAGTGGCGAGCTGGAGTCGGTCGTCGATCGTGTCTTCCCGCTCGCTCGAGCGGCGGATGCCCACGCCTACGTGGAAGAGAACCGAAACCTCGGGAAAGTCATGCTTCGGGTCAGGTCCTGACCTTCTGCGGCTCGTCGGCTGCGCCTTCTACGGCGGCCGAGCGGTGCTGTCTGATCCCATCGAAGTCCGGCATGCTCAGGTTCTCCTGCAGCCCTACGATTCCCTCTTCCATCCACAGGTACTCCCCAGCCAGTACCTCACGCGCGGTCTCGTAGAGCCGACCGTCGTCGTTGTGGTCGAGGGAGCGGAACAGGTCGTCCACCCGCCGGCGCGACTGGCGGCAGAACAGATCCGCCAGCGCCACGGCCTCCGACGCGTTCGGATGGCCGGTACGGACCATCATCTGCGCCCTGCCCGTGGTGGCCGCGATCGCGAACAACTCGGCGCCGATGTCCACGGCGCGGAACAGCAGCATCTGTTTCCGCTGCAGGCCGGCTCCGTAGCGGATCATCTTGTGGAACAGTTTTCGTGCGAGGCGCCGCGACGTCCGGCCGACGAAGCGCACGTGAGTTCGCAGTTCGCCGTACTCGCGCGGTGCGCGGTCGATTGGAATCCACTGCTTCGGGTACCAGAACAGATAGAACAGGGCGATCCGCGGCAGCATGGCCAGCTTCTGACCGAATGATGCGTCGCCTTCTACGAGCGGGCCCGCCACCTGCAGATGCTTGTCCACCGCTTCCCGAGCGATGAACAGACGCATGATCTCGCTGGATCCTTCGAAGATCCGGTTGATCCTGAAATCGCGAAGCATGCGCTCGAGCGGCACGGGCGTCTCGCCCCGCGCCAGCAGGGAGTCCGCGCGCTCATAAGCTCGCCCTCCCCTGGTCTGGACGGCCTCATCGAGCAGCAGCCAGCCGAACTCCGTGTTGTAGAGTTTCGCGAGCGCGGCCTCGAGCCGAATGTCGAATCCTCCCCTGTCCACCATCAACGCCGACAGCTCGGCTACGGCCTCCATGGCGAACGTCAGCGACGCGATGAGGGCGATCTTCTGTGCGACCGCCTCGTGCTTGCCGACCGGCTGGCCCCACTGGACCCGCTCCGAGCCCCATTCACGCACGAACTGGAGCGCCGTCTTGCCGCTGCCCACGGCGACCGCCGGAATCGAGAGGCGACCCGTGTTGAGCGTAATCAGGGCCAGCTTCAAACCTCTGCCTTCCCCCCACAGCAGATTCTCCTTCGGAACCTGCACGTTCGTGAACCGGAAGTTCGCGTTCTCGATCCCGTTGATTCCCATGAAGTGATTGCGCTGCAGCAGCTCTACGCCATCCCAGTCCGTCTCCACGATGAAAGCCGAGATCTTCCGGGTGGCGGGATCGCGCGCCATGACGACCAGCAGTTCCGCGAGGGAACCGTTAGTCGTCCACAGCTTGTCGCCATTGAGCACGTAGTGCGTGCCCTCGGCGTTCAGCTCGGCGGTGGTGCTGAGTCGTGCCGGATCCGATCCGACGTCATCCTCGGTGAGCGCGAAAGCGGAAATCGTTCCCGCCGCACATCGAGGGAGGTACTTCTTCTTCTGCGCTTCGGTGCCGAACAACTTCAAGGGTTGGGGAACGCCGATCGACTGGTGGGCCGATAGAAGAGCGACGAGACTGCCGTCCACGCTGCCGAGGGTAGCCATCACCTGGTTGTATTCGACCTGGCCGAACCCCAGTCCGCCGTACTCAACCGGGATCTTCAGTCCGAATGCACCCATCTCACGCAACCGTTCGACCACTGCCTCCGGAACCTTCCGCTCACGGTCGATGCGCTCCGAGTCTACCTCGGTTCGCAGGTATTCCCGAAGATCTGCAAGAAACTCCCTGCAACGGTCGGAGATGAACCCGGCAGGATCGGGATAGGGATCGATCAGGTCGAATCGAAAGGCGCCAAGGAAAAGATCCCGCACGAAGGTCGCATTCTCCCAATCGGCCTCCCGGGCCGCCTCCGCGACGCGGCGCGCCTCTTCCTCGCTGACGTGAACACGGTCGCCGCTGCTCGCGCGATCTTCGGTCATGATATTTCTTCCCGTACTCGGTATCGGTTTTGACGTCCGGAAGCAGGCATACCCGGGCCGGCATCCGGGGTGCCTCGTTCGGGCAGCCGCGAAGCGTATATTCAGCGGCCCGAAATGACGGCGGCCCATGGCAATCAGAGCGGCCCGGCGTCGAATGGAAAGGTGTTGACACGCGTGAACGAGCGAAAGGCGCATTCGATAGGCGAAGCGACACAGGACCGGGCGGCATTGAAGGCCGGCCTCGAGGAGACTCGAACCCGCACTCTCGCGCTGGTGGCGCCGCTGACGGACGAGCTGCTCGAACGGCAGCACTCTCCGCTCATGAGCCCGATAGCCTGGGACCTCGGTCACATCGCGGCCTTCGAGGAGCTGTGGCTGGTCAGGAGGTTGGGAGAAGTCTCGAGCGAGAAGGAGATCGAACTGGCCTTCGATGCGTTCCGCACTCCGCGCGCGCGCCGGGGCGAGCTGTCGATACCGGGTGTCGATCTGCTCGAGCGCCGGCTCGCCGAGACCCGCCGTAAGACGCTCGAGGGACTGACTTCGGTCGATCTCGCCTCGTCGAATCCGCTTCTGCGGGGCGGCCACGTGTACGAGATGGTGCGGGATCACGAGGCTCAGCATCAGGAGACGATCCTCCAGGCCATCCTGCTCATCGGAGACGCGGTCTACAAACCGGTCGTCAGGAAGCCGGTTCCGGGTGCCTCGGCCGAAGCACCGCCGCCCGGCTTCGTACGGGTGCCAGCCGGCCGGTTCCGAATGGGCGACGTGTCCGGCCGATTCGCCTACGACAACGAGCGACCGGCATGGGAGACGAACACCGACGCATACGAGATCGGACGTTTCCCGGTGACGAACGCAGAATATTGCGAGTTCATCGCTGCCGGCGGATACCTGAACGAATCGCTATGGAGCCCGGAAGGCTGGAGGTGGCGGGTGGATTCCGACCTTGGTGCGCCGGAGGGGTGGTACCCGCGGGGTATCCGTCACGAGTCGACAGGGCCGGGCGGGAAGGTCGGTTTCAGCCCGGACGCTGCCCGTGACCTGGCCGGCGATTCGGGGATCGACTCGTGGGTGCGGATCTCGAGTCTGGGGGAAGAAGAGATCCTTCCGCAGGCGCCGGTAGCGCACGTCTGCTACTGGGAGGCTGAGGCATACGCCAGCTTCGCGGCTGCGCGACTTCCGAGCGAGCCGGAGTGGGAGAAGGCGGCCGCATGGGATCCCGATACCGGTGGCTCGCGACGATATCCGTGGGGAGATGAACCCGTCGGTCCGCAGCACGCCAATCTCGACCAGCTCCGATTCGGGGTCGCACCGATCGGCGCCTACCCGGCCGGTCGCAGCGCCGTCGGGTGCTGGGGAATGCTGGGAGATGTCTGGGAATGGACGAGTTCGGCATTTCGGGGATATCCGGGCTTTCGGGCCTTCCCGTACCCGGAGTACTCCGAGGTGTTCTTCGGTCCCGAGTATCGCGTCCTGAAGGGCGGGTCCTGGGCCACCCGACCCAGCGTGGCGCGCAACAGCTTCCGCAACTGGGACTACCCGATCCGCAGGCAGATCTTCTCCGGATTCCGACTGGCCCGTGATGTCTGAGTCCGCGCACGGGAGGAGGATCGTCCTCCACAACCGGCTGGAAGAACGTGAGAGCCCGTTCCGCCTGGCCGAGGACGCACGACGCGGCCTGACCGCGGAGACCCGGACGATGCCTCCGAAGTACTTCTACGACGACCGCGGCTCCCGGCTGTTCGAAGCGATCACCCGACTTCCGGAGTACTACCAGACGCGGGCGGAACGAGAGATTCTGGAGCGTCACGCCGATGCGATCGTCGCCCGGATCCGGCCCGGTGTGCTGGTCGAGTTCGGTTCCGGAGCCGCCGAAAAGACACGAGCGCTGCTCGACGCCATGCGCTCGGCCGGTACGCTCGAGGGGTACGCACCGCTCGATGTGAGCAGGGAAGCTTCGCAACGCGCCGCCGAGGCCCTGATCCGCGACTATCCGGACCTCAGAGTCGAGGGAGTGATCGGCGACTTCGAGCGGCCACACCATCTTCCGTTTCCCGGGCGACGACGGTTGCTGGCCTTCCTCGGGTCGACGATCGGCAACTTCGAACGGGAGCGGTCCATCGCGTTTCTGGCGGGTGCAGCGGCCGAGATGTCGCCTGCGGATGGATTCCTGATCGGTTTCGATCTCGTGAAGGACGCGGACACGCTCGAGAGAGCTTACGACGATGCGGCGGGCGTGACCGCGGCCTTCAACCTGAATCTGCTCCGGGTCATGAATCGCGAGTTGGGTGCGGACTTCGACCTCGCCGGCTTTCGGCATCGGGCACTGTACGATGCATCGCTTCAGCGCATTGAAATGCACCTGGTCTCGACTCGCGATCAGACGGTCCACATTCCGGCCATCGACCTTACGGTTCAGTTTGCCGAGGGAGAGTCGATTCGGACCGAGCTGAGCCACAAGTACACCCGGGCCAGCGTGGATGCGCTTCTGCGACGTAGTGGTCTGGCGCTGTGCGACTGGTTCACCGACGAACGCCAGCGCTTCGCCCTGGCGCTGGCTCGCCTTCCGTAAGAAAGCCATCTCGGGCAGAGCTGCTGGCCGAATTCGAGGCGCTATTCACCCAGAGGCAGGATTTCCGCCTTTTCCCGATTCACGTCGAGTCGACGAACCCGGGCTGACGAGGATGGTCGGGCCGGCGGGTAGAGGTTCTTCCGCCGCGCCGCCGCTATGCCGAGAAGGTCCCTGACGCCTCGAATCGCCTCCCTCGCCGGCCGGACCCGCGCCGAAGCCATGTGCTTCCATGAAACCGGGATTTCCCGGATGTCCATGCCGAGCCTCCGAGCGACGAGGAGACACTCGACGTCGAATCCGCTGGTTACGCCGGCTCTCCTGACACCTCCCGGTCGTTCCGGAGCGTAGACCACCATCTGATCCAGGACCTGCAGAAGTACCGATCTGCGCCAGGCCTTGAAGCCGCACTGCGTGTCGGAGAAAGGGAGGCCCAGCAG
>JAMJQL010000022.1 GCA_023554245.1 Gemmatimonadota bacterium | reverse complement strand
TTCACCGTGCCGAACTTCGGCGATCCCGAGGGAAGCTTCGCGGGAGGGGCTTTTACGAGCGCCGGAGAACGTGATCTCAGGGGCTTCAACGCGCTGGAGTTCTGGGCCCGTGCCAGCATGCCGGCGACCCTGGGGCTGGCCGGCATCGGAAACGACAACACCGGAAACTCACTCTACGGGGCGCAGCTGACGGAGCTGCCACTCACCACGATCTGGGAGAGGTATGTCATTCCGATCCCCGATCCGGACAAGCTCTCCATGGAACGGGGCCTGTTCGAAGTCGCGGCAGGCCCTATCGAGGGCGTGGGATACGAGCTCTTCATCGATGAAGTGCAGTTCATCAACGATCCCACGATCACGAATGCCCGACCGGCGATCGGGACGCAGAATGTCGTCACGACCGTCGGTTCGACCGTGAGGGTCGAGGGCACGACGGTGACGTACGACGCGGGCGGCCGCGAAGTGACGGTTCAGGCCTCCCCCTATTACTTCAATTTTGGCTCGTCCGACGCATCCGTCGCCACGGTCGCTGCGGACGGAACGATCACGGTCGTCGGAACCGGCACGGCCACGATCACTGCTACGCTCGGTTCCGAAGCTGCGGACGGCGCGGTCACCGTGACCGCGGTGGAGGGTCCGACGGAGGCAGCGCCCACGCCGACCGTTCCTGCCAACCAGGTCATTTCGCTGTTCAGCAACGCCTACACCGACGTGACCGTAGATACCTGGTCGGCCGACTTCGATACGGCGGATGTCGACGACATTCAGATCGCGGGCGACGACACCAAGCTCTACTCGAACCTCGGGTTCGCGGCGATCGAGTTCATCTCCGAGCAGATCGATGCGACCGCGATGACGCACTTCCACATGGATGTGTGGACCTTCGATTCGTCCGAGTTCAAGATCAAGCTGGTGGACTTCGGGCCGGACGGTGAGTTCGGGGGCGGCGACGACAGCGAGCACGAGGTCACGCTCAACGAGAGCACGATTCCCGCGATGACGACCGGTGAGTGGAGCGTCCTCGACATCCCGCTCTCGGACTTCGTCGGCCTCACGGGCCGGACGAACCTGGCGCAGTTGATCATTTCGGGTTCCAGCCCGACGATCTACGTCGACAACGTCTACTTCTACTCTGACGAGGGAGGTGGTGGGACCGAGCCGGCAGTGGCGGCCCCGACACCGACCGTGCCCGAGGCAGACGTGATCTCGCTGTTCAGCGATGCCTACACCGACGTACCGGTCGACACGTGGTCGGCGGACTTCGACGACGCGGACCTCGCGGACATCGAGATCGAGGGCAATCCGACGAAGCTGTACACGAATCTCGTGTTCTCGGTAGCCGAGTTCACTTCGCAGCCAGTGGACGCGACCGAGATGACGCACTTCCACATGGACGTGTGGACACCCGATCCGACGGCAGATCCGGCGGTGTTCAGGATCAAGCTGGTGGACTTCGGACCGGACGGGGAGTTCGGGGGCGGCGACGACAGCGAGCACGAGATCTCGCTGAACAACACCACGACGCCGGCGATGACGACGGGAGCCTGGGCCGCTCTGGACATACCGCTCGCCGACTTCACCGGCCTGACCGGGACGGGCGCGATCGCCCAGCTCATCCTGTCGGGCGACCCGAACACGGTCTACGTCGACAACGTCTACTTCTATCGGACGGGTGGCGGCGGAGACGTGCCGCTGGTCGCGGCCCCGACGCCGACCGTGCCCGAGGCCGACGTGGTCTCGATGTTCAGCAACGCCTACACCGACGTGCTCGTGGATACCTGGTCGGTGGACTTCGATCAGGCCGACGTCGAGGACGTCCAGGTGGCGGGCGATGACACGAAGCTCTACACGAACCTCGTGTTCTCGATCGCCGAGGCGACCACGCAGCCGATCGACGCCACCCAGATGACCGATTTCCACATGGACATCTGGACGCCCGATCCGTCTGCGGCGCCGGCCGTATTCAGGATCAAGCTGGTGGACTTCGGGCCGGACGGCGCATTCGGCGGCGGTGACGACAGCGAGCACGAGCTGACCTTCGATGCCACCACCACCCCGGCACTGGCCACCGGCGAGTGGGTGAGCTTCGACCTGCCGCTCGCCGACTTCACCGGCCTGACCGGGACGGGCGCGATCGCGCAGCTGATCCTGTCGGGCGACCCGAACACGGTCTACGTCGACAACGTCTACTTCTACCGGTAGACCGCGCGCGTGAGCCCGGGACGTAGCCCATGGGGATGAGGCCGGACTCGCTCAGCAAAGCGGGCATGCGAATCAGCTCGGAAGAGGGGGCCAGCCCTCTCTCCGACCTGCTTCTCCGCATGATCTGGCAGCTGCGACGGGTGTCGCGTGCCGACCTCGCGCGTCATGCCGACATCTCCCGCTCCACTGTCTCGGAGCTCGTGAAGGACCTGCTGCAGACCGGACTGGTCGCCGAGCTCGGCGCCGGTCCCTCGCGCGGCGGAAGGCGGCCGATCGTCCTCGAGTTCCAGGACGAGGCGTTCGGGATTCTCGGGGTGGACATCGGGGCGGCTCACGTGGCCGTGGCCCTGACCGACCTGCGCGGGCGAGTACTGGCCTGGAACGAAGCCGGGCACCCGGTCCGGGAGGACCCGGAGGGAACCCGGCAACTGATTTCAGAGCTCAGCGACGCATGTCTCGCCCGGTGGGGGGGCGGCACCGGACGCCTGGTCGGCGTAGGGATCGCGGTCCCGAGCCCGGTCGATCCCGCCCGCCCTCGAGTTCTCTCGGAAGTGGCCCTGCCGGCCTGGCGCGGGCGCGACTGGCTTGGCGACCTCGAGGTCCGGTACGGCGTCCCCGTGCGGGTCGACAACGACGCCAATCTCGGCGCCCTCGCCGAGCGCTGGTGGGGAGCCGGTCTAGGGGTCGACGACTTCGTGTATCTCAAGGTGGCGACCGGGATCGGGGCCGGACAGATCGTTCGCGGAGAGATCTACCGCGGCGCGACGGGCATCGCGGGCGAGGTGGGCCACCTGGTGATCGATCCGCTCGGTCCTCCCTGCCCCTGCGGCCTCGACGGCTGCCTCACCACCCTGGTCGGCAGCCGGGCGCTCATTCAGAGCGCCGCCGCGCTGATCCGGGAGCACCCGGAGAGCACCCTGGCCGGAGAGGAGCTGACCGTCGACGCGATCGTGAACGCTGCGCTGGCGGGCGACCCGATCGCACGCCAGGTCGTGCACGAAGCGGCGGAGCACCTCGGAATCGCGGTCGCCGGCATGGTCAGCATGTTGAATCCCGCCCTGGTGATCGTCGGCGGAGGACTGTCGCGAGTCGGTGACCTGCTTCTCGATCCTCTCCGCGACGTGATCGGCCGACGCAGCCTGATCACGTCGGTCGCGGGCACCGAGGTCCGCGCCAGCAATCTCGGCGAACAGGCGACGGCCCTGGGCGCCGCTACGCTGGTGCTGGAGGCGGCCCTCGAAAACCCACGACTCTTCCCTCAACCGCAGACGGTGAGATCCAGATGACGGCAGATCCGATTCGCTGCGTTCGTGCGTTGACCCTCACGGCCACCGCCCTGTTCATCCTGGGCTGCGGCAGCGACTCGGCTTCCGGTCCGTCCGACGCCGAGTGGCGCCTGGTCTGGGAGGACGATTTCGAAGGTCCGGCGGGCCAGCTTCCCGATCCGGCCAACTGGCGCTTCGACGTCGGTACCGACTGGGGCAACGCCCAGCTCGAGTACGATACGGACCGGGCGGAGAACGTCTCGCTGGACGGGGCCGGCAACCTCGCGATCACGGCCCGGGAAGAGGCGTACATGGGCCAGGACTACACCTCCGGGAGGATCACCACCAAGGACCTGTTCGAGTTGCAGAACGGACGTTTCGAGGCCCGCATCCGCCTCCCCAGAGGCCAGGGAATCTGGCCGGCGTTCTGGATGCTGGGGGCCGACTTCGACGAGGTCGGCTGGCCGACCTGCGGCGAAATCGACGTGATGGAGTATCGCGGCCAGGAGCCCAGCGTCGTTCACGGGAGCCTGCATGGGCCGGGGTATTCGGCCGGCCAGGCGATCACGCGACGATTCTATCTCACTGATTCGACCTTCGATGCCGACTTCCACGTCTTCGCGGTGGAATGGCGTGGCAATTCGATCGACTGGTACATCGACGGCGAGTTTTTTCAGACCGTTACATCGGATGACGTGCCCGGGGAGTGGGTATTCGACCACCCGTTCTACATGATCCTCAACGTCGCGGTCGGCGGAACATTCGTCGGCCCGCCTGACGCCACGACCACGTTTCCGCAGACGATGCTCGTGGACTGGGTGAGGGTGTACGAGCAGACGCCGTGAGCGCTGCCGCTCGCTACGAGACGGCGCCCGAAGATCGGATTTCCTTCGCTCGCAAGGTCGTCTACGGGCTGGGCGCCTTCGTAAACAACCTGCTGGCCGCGGCGAGCGGCGGCATGATCATCGTTCTGAATCTCGGCCTCGGCATGAACCCGGCGCTGGTCGGCCTGCTCGGAGCGCTTCCCCGCCTCACCGATGCGCTCACCGACCCGCTGATGGGCTATATCTCCGACAACACGACATCGAGGTGGGGCCGGCGCAGGCCGTACATTTTCGTAGGCGCGATCGCCGCCGGGATCATCTTCGCCCTGCTCTGGCAGCTGCCGAGAGGCCAGAGCGAGACCTTCTATTTCGTCTGGTTCCTGGTCGGCTCGATCGTCTTCTACCTCGCGTACACGGTGTTCGCCACGCCCTGGGTCGCGCTCGGCTACGAGCTGACCCCGGACTACCACGAGCGCACCCGCTTGATGGGAGTCCAGAACTTCATCGGTCAGCTGGCCTACGTCGTGTCTCCGTGGTTCCTGTGGATCATGACGTACGAGGGGTTCTTCGAAGACCAGGTCGCCGGGGCGGCCGGGCTGGCGATCATCATCGGCTTGTTCGTGATCGGGGTCGGAATTCTGCCCGCCATCTTCCTCCGGGAACGGTTCAAGGAGATCGCCGAGGCCGAAGTTGAGGAACACCGGCAGGAACTGGAGGAAGTCGTACCGGTGGCCCGGGAAAGCGCCCTCGGCGCCCTTCGGCGTAACCTCGTCGACTTCTTCGTCGGGTTCGGGACGGCACTCTCTTCGCGTCCGTTCCTGAAGCTGTGCGTCGCCACCTTCCTGGTGTTCAACGGCTTCATGCTGATCTCGTCGTTTCAGTTCTACGTGATCATCTACTACGTGTTCGGCGGGGACCAGACGCGGGGCGCGGAGTACGCGGGCTACGCCGGCACGGTGCAGGCCATCGCCACCTTCGCGGTGATCGTACTCGTCACATGGCTGGGTACGCGGCTCGGCAAACGACGGGCCTTCTTCGTCGCGATCGGAGCCTCGATCGTCGGCTACGGTCTCAAGTGGATCTGCTACAATCCCGACATCCCATGGCTGGTGGTGCTCCCCGCTCCCCTACTCGCGTTCGGACTCGGAGGCCTGTTCACCCTGATGCCCTCGATGGTCGCCGACGTGGTGGATGTCGATGAGCTCAGCACGCACGAACGGCGCGAGGGCATGTACGGATCGATTTTCTGGTGGGTGGTCAAGCTGGGCATGGCCGCGGCGCTCGCCGGGGGCGGATTCCTCCTCAACGCGACCGGTTTCGACGTGGAAATGGGCGGGGCGCAGACCGAGCGTACGATCTTCCTCATGCGGCTGTGCGACGCCGTGATTCCGATGGTGACATCGGCGATCGCGATCTGGGCGATCGCGACC
>JAMJQL010000166.1 GCA_023554245.1 Gemmatimonadota bacterium | reverse complement strand
ACCCTGGTGGATTCCCACCCCCGGAACCTGAGCGTGAATCGGGCGATCATCGAAAAACTCACGGACCGCAGCCACCGGAGCTATCCAGCCCTCGCATCCCTATCGGCGTACGAGGAGGCGGTGGCTCGAGCCGGGAACTGGCGGGACTTCTACGCGCGCGAATTCGGACTGGGTGCAGATCAGGTCGAGAGAGCGGGAGCATTGTGGCCGCAGCTACAGCTGGTCGACATCACGCCGCAACGTCCGTTCGAGGGAATCGTAGATGCGCTGCGTGAGCTCGAGGACCTTCCACATGGCATTGTTTCCCAGAACGACAGTGTCGTGATCCGACGCGCGCTCGAACGGTCGGGACTCGTGTCCCGGTTTGCGAGCATATTCGGATATGGAGAGCTGCCAAGGGAGGATCAGAAGCCTGCGGGGGGCGGCCTCCTGCAGTGCATCGAATCGCTGGGCGTGGCCTCGGGTGGCCGGGTCTTCTTCGTCGGGGATCACGTCACCGACGCGATGGCCGCCGTGGACGCGCGGACCAGACTACGGGAGCGCGGCGAATCCACCGAGATCGTCAGCATCGCTGCGCAGTATGGCGCAAGCGGTCTGAATGACTGGTCCGTCCCGGCCGACCACGTCGCACGATCTCCCGGCGATGTGGTCGAGCTGGTCCGGAACGGGCGACAGCCTGCGGCCTCGGATCGTTGCCCGTGAGCTCGTCCGAGAACCGATTCACTGAAGCCGAGTTGCGGGAGATTCTGCGCGCCGCATCCGGTCCGGACCGCGCGCTGCCACCGGCTCTGCGGCCAGGCGGATTCACCGTAGAGGAGATCGAGTCGGTCGCCCGCGAGGCCGGTCTGGATTCGGGCGCGATCGCCGCCGCGGCCGCTCGCGTCGCAGTGCGGCGGGAGACGAAGCTGCACGGCGCACCCGGCGTCACCGACCTGAGCCGCAGGGTTCGCGGTTCGGTGAGCTCCGGGGACTTCGGAGAACTCGCGGAGACGATCGCGGAAGCGGCGGGCGAGCCTGGCGTGCGGAGCGCTGCATTCGGCGGGCTGGAATGGGAAACGAAGCCGGGCGGCAGCCGGATGAAGGTCACCGTAACCCCCGGAGAGGATAGCACATCGGTTCGTGTCCATACGGATGCGTCAGCGGTGAAGGGCCTCTGTTACGTCGCCTCGATGGGCAGCGCCCTGGCGCTCGGTGGCATCGCAGGGGCGATCACCGAGCCGACCGCGGTTCTCACCGGCGTGACCTTGATGGCGGGAGCGGCTTCCGCAGGCGCGCTTACCGGATGGGCAGCCTGGCGGGCCCAGGCGCGCCGCCTGCAGGAGCGGAGCGCGCGTGTGTTCGCTGCGGTTACAGGCCGGACCGCCGAGCTCGCGGAGCGACGCCCGGAGGGAGATCGCCCCGGACGGCAGGAGGATCAGGAGAGCAGGTAGTCCAGGACGTCCTGCGCCGTGTACGAGTCCCTTCCGGCCAGGAACGCGCCGAGGTTCTCGAGATCGTCACCGCTGGTCAGCATGGGCTTCTCCGGAGATCCGCCGTTTCTCAACTGTCCGCGATCGAGGTTGGACATCAGGGCGTTGCACAGACACTTCCTGCCTTCGGTGTCTGTCAGGCGCCCTCCCTTCTTCACGTAGGTCTCGACCGGCTCGGATGCACATCTATAGCCGATGCGCCCCTTCTCGGTTCGAAACGCCGTCCGCAGGTAGCCCAGATCACAGACCCTGTTCCTGCGCTCGTAGGTCGGCTGCTCCGACAGGCTCTCATCCAGCTCGACGACCTTGAAGGGGAATCCCGTGGGCGACGCACGATCATCCGTGCGGACCCGGACCGTTCCTTCGAGGGACTGCTGGATCACCCGGTGTCTCAGGGACTCGGCGAGGCCTGATTCATCGCAGTAGGCGAACAGGGTGCCGACCTGGATTCCCGTCGCTCCCGCGTCGAGCGCTTCCTGAAGTCTCCCCTTGCGGCCCGCTCCGCCGGCGAGCCAGAACGGCACTCCGAGGCGTGCGAACTTCTCGAGGTCCACCTCGTCCCGCGGGCCGTACACCGGCTCACCGTTTTCATCGTAGCGCCGCTCGCCCCGCGGCGGGGCGTTGTGGCCTCCGGCCGATGGCGCTTCGATGATGAATCCATCCACCTTCCCCGTGGCCTTCCTCAGCAGCATCGTCGCCAGTGAATTCGAGGCGACGATCGCCAGGAATTTCGGTCGCTCGAGCTTCGGCAGGGGACCGTCGAACTGCTCCGCTGGGTCGAATTCAAGGTACTCACAGTCGAATCCGCCAGACTCCTCGACGTCGAAACGGATGGAGGCCTTCTCGTTCCGTGTGAAACTGTCGAGGACGCCCGGGATCTCGCGAGGTATTCCTGCTCCCATGAGGACGTAATCGACGTTCGCCAGCATCGCGCCGTAAAGGGAGGCGAGATTCGGCATCTGCACCTTGGTGAGCAGATTGATGCCGACCTGTCCCTCGTGACCCTCCTTGGCGAGGTGCACCTCCACGAAGTTCGCGAGTACGGTAAGCTGGAGCCTCGCCTTCTTCATGGTCTGCCGGAACATCGGGAGATTCGGATACGGCTCTCCCTCCTCGCGCCCGTTCGGTTTGAAGTAGCGATCCAGAACGTGCGCGACTACATCGGGGAACGGGAAGGCCTCCATCGCCCGGCGCACGTGACCACCCTCGTCGCCGTCGGCGAGTCGCCGGACCATGACGTGATCGACGACCGTGCCCGACACGACGCCGAGATGTCCCGCACGGGACACGGCGCGCGCGAGCACCCAGTTGGATATGCCCACGCCCATCCCGCCCTGAATGATCGCCGGGAGTGTAGCCGCGTGGCTCATTTGTATCCGTTCTCTGTTGGCACCGTCCGACGCCTCTTCATTTACGCAAGTTTACCCGGATTGGGTACGCCCGGTCAAAGGTCCACGTTCCGTTCGTGTCGGAGGACACGGATACTGTAGGGGGCCAGATAGAGGTTCGACGCCAGTCTTCCCCCGACGAACGCTACGAATGCCGACGTGACTCCGATCAATCCGAAGCCCCAGGCCGAGAGCATGAACAGGAGGGCGATCCCGCCGACCTCGATCGCGGTGGCGACCGTGATCGGTTTCGTGCGTCTCTCCTTGATCAGGATCGCCCGCTGGTAGCTGAGCAGGACGGAAATTGCGGGCAGTGGCACCAGTACGCGGGTCGGAGTCAGGGCGAGCGTCGTGAGCTCGGGCGTCAGGCCGGAAATCGTACCGAACCAGACGTACGCGAGAGGTGTGAGCGCGATCAGCCCGAGACCCGCCGAGGCCGCCAGGCCGAGTCCGAGCCCGAATCGTGCGAGCTCCGGCGCGTGCTCGTGCCGTTCGCCCATCAGGGCAATCGCCGCATCCTGAAAACTGAGTCCCAGTGAACGGAAGATGAAAGAGAGCGAGTTGACGACCGGAAACAACGCGAGCGATTCGAGGGGAAGCGGGGCCCGTCCCATGAAAAACGTGAGCATGGGCTGCACCGCGAGACCGATGAACGATGTCAACGCGAGCGGGAGATAGAATTCCGCGATTCGCGAATAGGTCAGGTCGGCGCTGGCGTCCGCGCCGGCCAGCAGCTCGCGGATCGTGCTTCTCGCCATCCAGCGGGCCGCGAACGCCTCGCAGGTCACCCCGACTGACAGTGCTGCCGCCCCGACCCAGGCCCCCGGGATCTCCATGCCCCAGTACAGCGCCAGCGCGGTCGCGGACATGGCGACGAGACGGATGACCGTCCCGATGGCCACCAGTCGCGTGCGTCCCGATCGAATCAACACCCCCTGGATGAACCGCCGGTAGCCGATCGTTCCCGGCCACGGGAGCAAGAGCCAGAGCGCACCTCGGACGAGCTCGGCGACCTCGGTTTCCAGTCCGAGGAGGTCGTACATCGCGAATTGGAATAGCGGAGGAACGAGAAACAGAGCCAGAAGCACGGTTCCCAGCACTCCGAGAGCCGTTCCGAAATTCCTGAGTCGGACGTAGCTGCGCCGGTCTTCGACCAGTGCCGTAGCGGCGCTCATCAGCATGATGACCGGCGCCTCCACCAGGATTCCGATGGCGAAGGCGACCCCGAACGCCGCGAGGTTGAATTTCGGATCGGCCAGCCTGGCGATCACGGCGGCCAGGAACGGACCTTCCGCAGCCATCATCAGCCACGTGGCGGCGAGCGGCAGCCAGAAGAGCAGTATCGAACGATAGGTGCGAGGCACGCAGGACCATGGAGAGCGAGGTGAATCGGAGCCGTCCGGGAGCCGGAACATGCAGGTCGGGGAAGGCCGCGTCCAGTCCTGTCGATAATCGTTCTCGACAAGCTCGCCAAAAGCAGCGATAATTGCTTGCGAGACGGGCTTCGAAGCCCGCTGGATGTCCCGGGCCGAGCAGAGGCTGTGCGAGAGTTCAGCAGGATCACCAGGTGGCAGATCACAGCAGACGGCCGACGGGAGCCGCGGGAGCGCACGAGGAGGGGCACCGTGCCCGCATGGCTCACCCTCATTCTGCCTGCGGGCCTGCTTCTGCTCGGTTTCGGTCACCTCGGTGCACAAACCTCATACGTATCCGACCGGGTGCCCGGGGGTAGTCACGGCTTCGTCGTCGAATCGTGGACGACGGAGGACGGACTTCCTCAGAATACGGTCAACGACATCCTCGAAACTCGTGATGGACGGCTCTGGATCGCGACCTTCGGGGGGCTGGCTCGATTCGACGGCACCACCTTCGACATTCTCGGCGTGGCCGACCTTCCGGAGCTCGGATCCAATCGGATTCTGTCGCTCGCGGAGGCAGCGGCGGGCGGGATCTGGGTTTTCACTTCGTCGCGCGAGATTCTGCGAATCGCGGACGATCGGGTGCTCGAGCGCATCGAGGCTCCGTCACTGGGAGGTCTGTTCCACCACGGGCTTCGAGTGGGCGCGGACGGGGAGTTGATCCTGGGTACGTTCGACGCAGTTCACGTATTCGGGGATGGCCAGTGGCTGAAAGTCCTGCCCGGCACGGAATCGACCGGACCGATCCGCGGAATCGACGTCGATCCGGAGGGCCAGATCTGGGTCGCGACCTGGGGTGGTTTGGAGCGTCTGGTTGAAAGGGACCTCGAACCTGAGGGTCGCATGCCGCCCTCCGACCGGTCTCGAGTTCCCACCACGGCGGTGCGATCGGACCCGTCGGGGCGGTTGTGGCATCTAACGCCGGATGGGGTGGCGTTTCTCGATCCCGGCCGAGGCGACGTAGTGGATGTCAGGGTAGAGGAACTGGAATCCGTGGTCGGTCAGCTCACAGCGATCGAGGTCGGCGCGGATGACGGCATCTGGGTAGGAGGCCGCAAGGGACTCGCGCATCTGCACGTCGACCTCGATCGTGGCTCGGCAGAAGTGCTCTACTCCATGCGATCACCGGGGGAAAGGGCCATCACTAGAATCCTGGCCGACCGCGGAGGCGCGATCTGGGTCGGAACGGGAGGGAATGGTCTCAGTCGCTTGGCGCCTCGGAGAGTCCTGCACCTCACGGAGGCAGACGGCCTGCCGATCAGGGAAGTGAACCACATCGTTCCATCTCCCGAAGGAGGGGTTCGACTGGCCGGTGCATGTAAAGGTGTCGCGGAGGTGCTGCCGGGAGATCCGATCGAGGTGCGCGCGCTCGATCTGCACGAGTACGGGAACTGTTCAACCGGATTGGCCGTCGACTCGGAACGTAATCTCTGGGTCGCATTCCGCGGGACTGGATCCCTGGTTCGGGTTCCGTCGAATCCTGGCGAGCAGGTGCGCGCCTGGGGCCGGGAGGACGGTATCGATCCGATGCGGCAGCTCGTCTCGCCCGTGGTGGCCCCCGATGGTGGTGTCTGGTTCGGATATGGTCGCGGTGGCCTCGGTTACGTCAGGGATACCACTATCTCACTCTACGACCCGGGCTTCGGTCTTCCGGCTGAAGAGATCAGTTCGCTGGTCTACGACTCGACCGGCAGCTTGTGGGTCGGGCTGTCGGGAAAGGTCGCCGTGATCCCGGTCTCGGGCTCGCAGATCGGGGAAGTGCGCCTTCTCGGGCGGGAGGAGGGCGTTCCGCCCGGCTCTATTCGCGCGATCCTTCGAGATCGATCAGGTGACGTGTGGATCGGTTCCTACGGTGGTGGGCTGGCTCGCTGCAACGAAGACGGTTCGAGCTTCAATCGTCTGACGAGCGAACACGGTTTGCCGGACAATTCGGTTTCCGCTCTGATAGAGGATTCCGGCGGCCGGTTCTGGATCCTGGGGAACCGCGGTGTATCGGTCGTTCCGGGTGCGGTGCTCGATTCCGCGATCGAGGGCAGCAGGTCTCGTCTCGATGCGGTCCTGTTCGACGGCGACGACGGTATGCCCGAGGGGAACGGGGGGTCGCCGGCGGCATGGCTGAGCGAAGACGGTGTCGCCTGGTTCGCTACGATCGACGGGCTCGTCTCGATCGAGACTGGCTCATTCCCCTGGGATACGGTCGGGCCGGTCCCGCGAATCGAGAGCGTTCGATTCGGCGAGGAGCAATGGACCGGCACCGGACCGATCGTCGTCGGTGGCGGTGACCGGGAGGTGGCTTTCCGGTACTCCGCGTCGAGCACTGCCACACTTTCGCGCTTGATATACCGGTATCGTCTCATCGGGCAGGACCAGACCTGGGTCTACAGCGAGCGTTCCGGTGAAGCACGATATCCTCGAGTTCCACCCGGGGATTTCAGCTTCATCGTCGAAGCGAGAAACGAGGACGGTGTCTGGAGCGCCCGGCCGGAGTCCGTGGACTTCAGAATTCTTCCGCTCTGGTGGCAGACCGACTGGTTTCGCTGGACCGCCGGGCTGCTTGCCGCGGGACTGGTCGCCGGCGTGCTCTTTCGTCGGGTTCGACTTGCCGAGCATCGGGCGCTCAGACTGGAGTTCGCGATCGAAGAGCGAGACCGTGCCGAGGAGCGGGCCCGCCGTCATCAGCGGGAGCTCGAGCACGTGTCCCGCGTCGCAACGGCGGGGGAACTCGCGACATCGCTGGCCCACGAATTGAACCAGCCACTGATGGCAATCGTCAGCAACGCGGCAGCGGGAGACAAGCTCCTCTCGAATCCGGACCTCGGAAAGGAGGTCGTCAGGGAGGCGCTCGAGGAGATCATGCACGAGGGGCGGCGTGCGTCAGACGTGATCAAGGAGCTCAGGGCATTCCTCAAGAGGGGGGTGGTCGACACCGAGCCCCTCGGCGCAAACCAGCTCGTTCGTGACGTGCTTCTCCTGCTCGGCTCGGAGATCAGAGAGGTTGCGGCGGACGTAGCGCTCGAGTTGGCTGGAGAACTGCCGGATATCATCGGGAACCGGGTGCAGCTGCAGCAGGTGCTGATCAATCTGATCATGAATTCGCTCGACGCGATGCGGGAGCAGGAGACGGAGAAGAGACTCCTGATTCGGAGCCGCTCCTCCGATTCGGGCGTCGAATTGACCGTACAGGACAGCGGCCCGGGCTTTCCGCCGGATCAGATTTCCGAGATCTTCGAAGCATTCGTCACCACCAAGTCCACGGGTATGGGAGTTGGTCTGGCAATAAGCCGCAGCCTGGTCCAGGCGCACGGTGGCCGGATCGAAGCCGAGAACGTCACGGCTGGTGGGGCGAGAATCCGAGTTACTTTGCCTGACGCTCCGTCCGGCTCTCGGACAAACGAAACGGTCGCGGAGCCGAGCGCGACTGCTTGACCTTCGACAGGATCCCGGCCCGGATGAACAACTCGAATGATGCGACCGTGTTCCTGGTGGACGATGATGCTTCCGTGCGCTCCTCGATCACCCGGCTGCTGCAGGCCTCCGGATTCCGGGTGAGGGCGTTCGCGTCGGCCTCGGAGTATCTTTCCAACTCCGATCCCGGCTGCCACGGCTGCCTGCTCCTCGACCTGCGGATGCCGGAGATCGATGGCCTCGAGCTCCAGGATCGACTGGCCGAGGCCGATTCCGCCCGGCCGATCCTGTTCCTGACGGGTCACGGAGGGGTGTCCGAGAGTGTGGCTGCGATGAAGGCTGGGGCGGCTGATTTTCTCGAGAAGCCAGCGGATCCCGACAGTCTCGTCGCCGCGGTCCACGCGGCCGTGGCGCTGGATGCGGAGAAGCGACGTGAGGCTGCGCAGATCAGGAGCAGTCGGAAACAACTGGAGACTCTGACCCCCCGAGAACGCCAGGTCTTCGAGCGGGTCGTCGTGGGCCGGCTGAACAAGCAGATCGCCCGCGAGCTCGGCGTGTCGGAAAAGACGGTCAAGGTGCATCGCGGCCGGGTGATGGAAAAGATGGAGGCCGATTCACTGGCGGAGCTGGCCCGGCTCGCAGAACGACTCGGCATCGGCCACGGACCCGGCCGGGGACCCGGCTAGTCCTCCTCCCGCCTCGCATCCACGCCTGACGCCGGGCAGACCGGTGGGGGCGATCGGATAGGACCAAGGTCCAATGACGTGCCAGCCCCGAAGTCTCCACTTTTCTTCTCGGCGATGGTCGGTTCGCGCCGCAGATCGGGCTTCGGACTCGGGAAGGGGGGAAGGTGAACGACGAGGAGACAGGACGGGGCCGCACGCTCTTCGTCGTCGACGACGATCCGGCGATCCGAAGGGCGCTGGCCCGGCTTGCACGAGCGGTCGGGTATGGCGCCGAGACCTTCGGCTCGGCCGAGGAGTTCCTCGCCGATCCGCCGCCGATGGATCGTCAGCCCGGGTGCATTCTGCTCGATGTTTCGTTGCCGGGGCTCAGCGGACCCCAGCTGCACCACCAGATCCGGCACAAGGGCTGGGACGTCCCGGTGATTTACGTGACGGCGCATGACGACGAGATGACACGGAATGCCATCGCCGATACCGATGCGGCCGCGACATTCGCCAAGCCGATTGAAGTCGCGGCGCTGCTGGACATGATCGGAGTGCTGTTCGAGCGGTTGGATCGCTCGAGTGAGAAGGTCCGCTCGGAATCTGCGGGTGTGGGACTCGATCTGGACGGGGAGACGCAACAATGAAAGCGTTCTGGCGAAGGACCTCATCGGGAATCGGTCTCCTGTTCGTCGCCCTGGGAGTGCTGCTGGCGAATCGGGATGGCGACCACGGTGAGTTCGACACCCTGCGGTCGGGTTCCGTACGCTGACCGTCCGGATATTGTGGTTTCGGTGTTGCGGTCGGGCGCCGACGAGTCGATCTGACGGATGCGCTGATGTCCGTCGTCGTCCGGCCGCCGCACCGCTGCCTCTCTCAAACCGCGGATGAGTCGGCAAAACACTCGATCAGGCCAGTGATCATCCAGACGTCGGAACGGCGGGCCAGGGAGCGGTCCGCTGCAAGGCAGCCCCGCCGACCTTCGGGTTGACGGGGTTGCTTCTTTTCCCCTCGCGTCCCGAGTGTGGGGTCGTGGCTTCCCGCTCCGGCGACCCGATTCGAGTATCCCGCTGCACCGGAACTGACCGGTGATCCTTCGCTCGCGCGACGGTCTTGGAATTCATGTCGTGGTTCGCGGGCGGGGCGACACGTCGCCGCTGCTGATGCTGCACGGATTCACGGGATCCCATGGATCGTGGCCGCGAGAAGCGGTCGATCGACTGGCCGAGCGCCGAAGGGTGATCCTCGTCGATCTTCCCGGCCATGGTCTGAGCGACAAGCCGGAAACGCCCGGGCGCTATGCATTCGCAGCGGTTCTGGCTGACCTGACCGATCTGCTCGACGCTCTTGCGGTTCGGGCCGCTCTCTGGATCGGCTACTCAATGGGTGGCCGCCTCGCGCTCGGTGCGGCTCTGATGGCGCCGGAATACGTGTCCGGACTGATTCTGGAGAGCACCTCACCGGGAATCGAGGATCCCGAGGAGCGCGAGACGCGCCGGATATCCGATGCCCGGCTCGCGGCCAAGATCGAGACCGGCAGCCTCGAAGCGTTCGTCGCGGAATGGGAGTCGCAGCCCCTGTTCGCCAGTCAGGACTCGCTCCCGGCTGCCGTTCGCGCGGCTCAGCGTGAGCAGCGATTGTCCAACTGCCCGGAGGCACTTGCGGCCTGTCTGCGCGGCCTCGGGACCGGCATGCAGCCTTCCCTCTGGAATGGACTGCCACACCTGAGTGTGCCTGCCCTGTTGATCGCCGGTGCGGAGGACGAGAAATTCGTGCGGCTGAATCGCATGATGTCCCAGTCGATGCCGGCTGCGACGCTCGCGCTCGTGCAGGGTGCTGGCCACAACGTGCACCTCGAGCAGCCGGCGGAATGGCTGGCGCTGGTGGAGGGGATGCTGTGAGAATCGTGGCCGGGAAGTGGGCCGGGCGCAAACTGGTCTCGCCGGGGGCTCGCGTGCGTCCCACCTCGGAGGCGGTGCGGGACCGATGGTTGTCACTGCTTTCGGCCGAGCTGCCGGGCGCTTCGGTACTCGATCTGTTCGCCGGCACGGGAGCGCTCGGTCTGGAGGCCCTGTCGCGCGGCGCCTCCAGGGCGGACTTCGTCGAGAACGGACCCGCCAGCCTTCATGCTCTGAAGGCGAACGTGGCGGCGATGCGGGCCCGACGGAACGCGCGCATCTTCAAACGGGACGCGATTCCGTTCGTGGAGTCGCTCGCTCCCGGTGCCTACGATCTGGCGTTCGCCGATCCTCCATACGGCTCCGCGAAACTCGATCGAATCGTCCGGCGCTGGCTGGAAGTCCCGTTCAGCCGGATCCTCAGCTTCGAGCACGAGCGCTCGCACCGGATCGATGTCCCCGGCAAGCGGTACGACATGCCGGGTGAAACGCGGATCACAGTCCTGCGGGCGTCGCGAAGCTCGCTGCCGGATTCCCTTCGCGACGGTGGGAGGGCGAGATGAGAGGTCGGCCGGTACGGGAACGGTCCAGGCAGACTGCAGCGCAGCGTGTGCGCAGGGGTATTCGGGCGGCAGCAGTGGTCCTGACCCTCGGATTGCCGTCGGTCGCGTCGGCGCACCCGCCGGTCAGCCTCGTTCTGGACGGCCGGGGCAACCTCTACTTCAGCGACCTTCGGAACGTGCGGGTTCTGCGCCCGGATGGGTCGATCGAGGTGGCCGTGTCGGACGTTCACACGCACGAGCTCTGGCTCGGCCCGGACGGAGCCGTCTACGGGGAGGATGTGACGAACGTTGGGGATGATTACCGGCACCGTGTCTGGCGGATCGAACCGGATGGTACCGTGACCGATGTGATCTCCTGGAGAGATGGCTACCCGGACGAGCACCACGACTACGGCTTCCAGAGGGATGCGAGGGGAAACACATTCGTGCTCAGGCGCGATGCCAGGTCGATCGAGGTCCGGGACCCGGCACGGGCGCTTCTGCGCGAGATTCCATTGCAGGACACGGTGGGATTCCTCCACTGGCTGACCGTCAGTCCAGACGGTCTGGTCCACGTCGCGATCGGACCGGACCTGTATCGAGTCGAGCCCGGAGAGGCATCGGCGGAGGTGGTGGCCCGGGACCTCGTCGAACGCACCCCGGAATTCGATTTCGTGCACGATCGCCACGCACTGATGGGCATGTGGACGGACGCTCGTGGCGCCATCTGCGTCAGCGTCTATTCGGGCCAGGTGGTGAAGTGCGTTTCGCCGCGTGGCGAAGTGACCGATCTCGTCCGCAGCTCGGGCAAGTGGTCCCCGGTCGGAGGCCGGATCAGACCGGCTGGCGGGCACTGGCTCCTGGAGTGGTCGAGCGACAACGAGGTCCGGGTGCGCGCCATCGCCGCCGACGGGACCGAACGGTTTTTCGAGGCGAGCTGAACCGGCGCGCGCCCTGTGCAGGCCGCCTTAGCGGGCCAGGCCCGATGACCGACCTGCGGCCGCCGATCACCGGGCCCTCGAGGCGTGCGCTAGAGCGCCAGCTTCATGAAGTTCGCCATCGAGCGCGTCAGGCCTCCCGGCGGGGGCAGTAGCGCGTCGAGCTCCTCCAGCGTGTCGACCCATTCGCACAGGCCGACCAGGAAGGCGAAATCGACGAGACCGGCGATGGAATTCCAGCCCCGCATCGTGATCTGGACTTCCCCGTCCATCACCATGCTCCGATAGTCCATGTTCGTCGAACCGACCGTAAAGAAGCTGGCGGCACGCTGCATCTGTTGCGGGGTCAACTCCGATTCCAGCGATCGAGCGAGGTCCTGAACGGCCCGGACCAGGCTCTCGGGTACTTCGCGGCCCGCGGGTCGAGATTCCGGGGGGCCCGTCTGCAGCGCCAGGTAGCGCAGGTATTCGGAGATCAGCGGACCCCACTCCGGCATCCGCATCAGGATCTCCCAGACCTCGCCCGTAATGAAGTAATTCGCCTTCAGGTGGAGCTTGGGAGATTCGTCCACGCCGGACGCGACCAGGTAATCGGCGGATACGTCCACCTCTTCCAGCTCGGGGAGCATTCGATCGACCGCCTCGCGGATCGCCGGGTTCTCCGGATACAGCTCCCGAAGCCACGGTTCGTCCATTTCTCGGCTCTGCCGAATCCGACCGGCGAGATCCCCGACTCCGACTTTGGGCGCATAGAGACCTGTCTTCAGCATGCCGCCCTCGGTCTCGATCTCCTGGTTGAGTCCGTTCTTCATGACGATCAGGGCGCCGAACAGTCCATGGGCGCGAGCCATGGTCACCGAAGCGGCACTCGGTGCCGACCTGAGGGCGGGCGCCATGATCAGTACTTCGCACCCGCGCAGTGCGCTGCCGACGAGCATCGAGGCGTACACGTAGTTCTGCCACAATGAGTCGGGTACTTTGAGCAGGGACCCGGCAGGCATCAGTGTGTAGAGGATCGCCTTCTCCACGTTGATCGGCTTGTCTGCGAATCCCGTCTTGTTGTGCAGTTGAAGAACCCGTCCGGTATACGTCGAGATCCGACCGGCCAACACGTCCGACACTGAATCGATCGTCGCCTCGTAGGTCGGCGGCTTCTCGAGGGGCCTGAGCGGGAAGGGAATCTCGTCCGGCTCGAATCCCTGTTGCTCGAGGAGTTCCCTGGCCGCAGTCTTCACCCGCAGCGCGGCCGGGCCCTGGATCACGACGGCCCGGTCTTCCCAATTCGGCCCGACGTAGTGTTCGCCGATTCCCATGCCGGTGAACATGGCCAGACCGCGGTACGGATCTTCTTCGGTAATGTCGTAGAAGGCGATCTTCCTGTGGTCACGCATGACGTTGTCCGGCACCGGTACGATGCCGGCCACGTGCAGACTGGTGAACGAGAAGTCCGACGGGTTCGTGACGTTGATGTGCACCCGGATACGATTTTCCAGCCAGTCCTCGCCGTACTGCGCCAGCTCGGTCTGGAGCAGACTCGAATTCGCCACGGCCTGCCGGAGCCGCTCCTGGGCCTCCGCCATTTCGGCTTCCCATTCCTCATAACCGTCAGGAAGGTCGAGCTCGTAGTTCAGCGGGTCCAGGAGCACCCGGAAGAACAATCTCGACTTGTTGGCCTCGAAGTAGTTCTGGTCGAGGAAGATGAAGTACTGTGGCAGCTTGCGGGTCTCATCGTAGGCCTCGATCCGCTCGGTCATGGCTCCGATGTACCCTCTTACGGTCTGTTTGAAAGCGATCTCGTCCGGGTTGCCGTCGCTGTTCAGGCCGCGGTAGTCGTGGATCCACAGAACGTGGTAATCCCGAGCCTCGCGTACAGACCGGAAGAACTCCAGCTGAAACTGCTCGTTCATCACGTACTGTGTCAGGTTCGCCCGGTAGAACGACTGTTGGGTGCCGAGCTCGATCAGTTCGGCCAGCTCGACGTTGGTATCGTGGTCCTCTGCCCGCAGCGCCAGCTGCAGTGGCAGCCAGACGAACCGGCTGTCGTCCCAGCGGTCCTTCTGAAACTGTCTGACCTCCTCGGCGATCTGTCCAAGGGACTGGAAGGTGAAGAACACCGGCTCGAATCGCTCCTCCGGAAGCTCACTCTTCGTCAGCAGCCAGCTGGCGAACTCGGCGTGTGCGGTGGCGAGAAACTCGTCGAGCCCGTCGTTGACCTTTCGCTGGCCGAGAAGCCGGTTGTACGGCATCAGAATGTCTTCGAGCAGGATCCTTCGCGCTGCAGCGGAGATTGCCATTCCTTGCTCCGTGGATCTCCTCTCGGCGGAGCCGGCAGCGATGGAGAAGGCCCGATCGATTTCGTCGTGGAACACCTCGATCTCGTCCTGCAGGCTGCGGCCTTCCGGGAACCGAGTGTCACGCGTGGCGATGTGCTCGCGGATTCTCGCTATCTGGCCGGCGTATCTCTCGTTCGGCTCGTCACCCCCCTCGTCGGTCAGGGGCATCGCGAGTTCGGTGATCCACAGGGCGCCGTCGCGGACCAGGTCGATGGCTTCATCCAGGCCCGGCGGCGGATCGGGGAGATCCATCAGCGCGACGGGCGGTTCGTCCAGTTCCACCGCATCCCGCTGTGGCCTCGTCGCGCCGATGTTCCGTCCCCAGAGAGGCACGTTGACGCCCGCCGCGAACGTGTTGCCGAAGCCCGGCAGGTAATCGAAGCGAACCTGCGAGCCCCGTCCGAGGACTCCCCCACGCCGGAACGGGATTTCCAGGCGAAGAAGAGCCGACCACCTGGAATCGGAGAAGTTGTAGTCGGCACCGGTCGTGAAGTGCAGCGCAGGGATCGAGAACAGTGGACGCACGCCCCCGTCCAGGCCATCCTCTCCCCGAACTCCGCCGTACGCTTCGAGACCGATCGCCGCGACGCCGGCGACGGGACTCAGCAGGTCCTTGAGGATTCCGGCATGGAGATGAAATTCCGGCTGACTTTCCGAGAGCCCGAATCCAGCGTCCTTCCCCGGCCGGTACCAGCCCACCGTTCCCCCCGCGTGTCCTTTCCAGACCGGGGGCATACCCAGCTGGAAGACCTCGCCTCCGTCCTCGGGCAGTCGGTTCGTGTTCGACTGCGCCTGGGCAGGCGTGATCGCCAGCAAGGCGAGGGAACTCGTGAGCATGAGAGAAAGGGCGAACCGTGGCATGGCAGGACCCCTGGGTGAATCGCGACGAGTCGAGATCCGATTACATCCGTCCTCGGATCGTATGCGGCTGAAGTTGGGCGGTCAGGGGAGATGCCTGCAAGCCCTGAACCCGGGTCATCGGTCGGACTCGGCCGCGTCCCGCAGTTGGCCCGTTCGGAACAGCAGCCAGGTCCAGGCGGCTTTCCCGTGTCGCCATGTCAGGGCGATCGTCGCAACGGAGACGACCAGGCCGGCGGCAAGCGCGAGCTCCGTGTACACGCCGAACGCGAGGAGCAGGAGGACGACGATCACGCCGGCGCTTCCCCCGACCGTGTAGCCGAACACCATGGGCCCTCCGTACTGTGCCCCGTCGGCGCCGAGCAGATCCTGTCCGCACGCGGGGCAGCGCTCGTACATCTCGAATCCCCTCTCGAACAGGGGCCCGACGAGGCAGGAGGGACAGACATGACCGAGCGTGACGCGAAGGAATGACCGCATGGCCGGCAGAATAGCGAGATTCGACCGAGGCGCGCTACGGTTGCGGCACGCGCGCAGGCATCTCCGATGCTGCACGTAACCAACGGTGACGTCGCCGTGGGTCGCATCGCGAGCCTCGATCTGGACGGGGACGTGTTGCCCTGGCAGGACGTGCTCCACGATGGTCCGGTCCCGGACGATCTGAACGCCGCGGAACTTCGGCGAACACGAGCGGAATTTCTCGCCGGGGCATTCGGTCTGGCCCCCGGCCAGGTGCTCGCCCGGCTTCAGCGCAGAGACGCTCGTCTCGAGCGCGCGATCGGCTCGGAGGAGATTCTCCTGTGGTTCGAGCCCGATCTGTATGATCAACTGCAATTGCTTCAGGTGCTGGACGCGTGCGACTGCGAAGAAACCGGAAGCGCCCCGCAGTCCGTCCCGCTTGACACCTGCCTCGGATTCGCCTCTGATTCGACGCTTCTGACCGCCTTCGAGGATCGGGCCCCGGTGTCGCCGGATGATCGGGAGTTCGCATCACGAGCCTGGGGCCGCTTCCGGTCGAAAGACCCGACTTCACTGGAGGCGATCGCCGGGGACCCTCGCGCCGGCTTACCCTACGTGGCTGGAGCGATACGGCGGTTGCTGGAGGAGTATCCCTGCAGCTCCCGGGGACTGGCCCGGTCCGAGGCTCAGCTGCTCGAGGCAATCGCCGGAGAGGCCGAGACGGCGGCAGAGGCGTTTCGCGTTTCGGCGAATCGGGAGGAGTACGTCTATCTCGGGGACGCGTCATTCGCCGGCTACCTCCGACGTCTCGGTGCAGGGGATCGGTCCCTCGTGCGATTCGCCGACGGCGGGCCGATCTCCGCGGCTGACCCGGCTGACGTCAAGGGCCGATTCTGGCATGCGCCGGTTCAGCTCACTTCGGAGGGTCGAGCGGTGCTCGCCGGACAACTGGACCGGGCCGAGGTGTTGCCATTCGATCACTGGATCGGGGGCGTCCATCTTGAGGGGACGAATCCCGTGTGGCGCCGGGATGCGGCGGGACACATATATCGTATCTCATAAAATATTTATTATTTATTATTTTACGTAAGGACAGCTCATGTCGAATATTATGTCGAGAATCGGGCTGGTGCTCGTCGCTGCGGCCACTCTCGGACCGGCCGATCTTCTCGCGCAGCGCACCACCAAGCCCGTGCTGCACGGTCGCAACTGGGTGGCGATTACGGGAAAGCCCCTCGGTGCAACGGCCGGAGCGCTCGTGTTCGCACAGGGCGGAAATGCCGTGGATGCGGCCTGTGCGATGCTCGCGGCCACCTCGACGATGTGGGATGTCCTGTCCTGGGGCGGTGAGACGCAGGCGTTGATCTTCGATCCGCGCCGCGGAGAGGTGGTCGGGATCAACGCGGTAGGCGTGGCTCCGACGGGGGCGACGGCCGACTTCTATCGAGACCGGGAGCTGGAGTATCCACCGATGTACGGACCCCTCGCGGCGGTCACCCCGGGGACTCCCGGAGGATTGATGGTGATGCTGGCAGAATTCGGGACCCTGTCGCTCGCAGAGGTCCTGGCTCCCGCGATCGAAATGGCCGACGGATATCCGATCGAGGGCCAGGCCGTAAGGGCGATCGAGCGCCACCGGGAGCGGCTCGAGTCGTGGTCTTACTCGCGATCGGTCTTCTTCGTCGAGGAAGGCGACTCCCTCCGTGCGCCTCGTCCGGGGGAGATCTTCCGCCAGCCGGACCTGGCCACCACGCTGCGCGCGCTGGTGGAGGCGGAACGGGAAGCCCTCGAAGCGGGCGCGGACCGGGCAGCTGCGATCCGGGCCGCCTACGATCGATTCTACCGCGGCGACATCGCGGCGGAGATCGTGCGCGGCACCCGGGAGGAAGGCGGTCTGATCACGATGGAGGATCTTGACCGATGGCAGGTGCGGATCGAGGAGCCGGTGCAAACCGACTACCGTGGTATCGACGTATACAAGCTGACCACCTGGACGCAGGGGCCGGCGATGCTGCAGGCGCTCAACATCCTCGAGAACTTCGACCTCGGATCGCTGGGCTTCAACAGCGCCGCCTACATTCACACGATCGTCCAGGCGATGCAGCTCGCGTTCGCCGATCGAGACTTCTACTACGGAGATCCCTATTCCCCGCCCGAGGAGCCGGTCGAGGGCCTGCTGTCCAAGGAGTATGCGGCCGAGAGGGCTGCCCTCGTGAATCCGGACCACAACGACCCGGATGCGAGACCGGGAGACCCGTACCGATACCAGGAAGGCGAGAATCCGTTCTCCGACCTGCTAGGACGCTGGCATACGGTGCCCGAACGTTCGGACGAGGGGAACGAGGGCGGGATTCCCGGTCCCTCCGGGATTTCTCGGGCTCCCGCCCTCGGCGGCTCCGTCACGACCGCGCTTCAACGACCGCACGACGACCCGTCAGCCTCCCGGCATCATCTCGGCACGACGTCGATACAGGCTGCCGATGCGGAGGGCTGGGTCGTGTCGGTGACACCGAGTGGCGGCTGGATACCGGCGACCGTCGCGGGCCGAACCGGCGTGGGCCTCAGTCAGCGTGCCCAGAGCTTCGTGACCGATCCGGCGGACAATCCCTACAACGTGATCGAGCCGGGAAAACGCCCCCGGGTGACCCTCACGCCGGGCATGGCCCTGAAAGACGGAGCGCCATTCCTGTCCTTCGCCGTCCAGGGAGGTGACACGCAGGACCAGAACTTGCTTCAATTCCTGCTGAACGTGGTGGAATTCGGGATGGACGTGCAGCAGGCCGTCGAGGCGCCGAACGTCAATACCTACCAGCTGCGATCGTCGTTCGGTGAACACGCCTCGCGGCCGGGCCGGCTGGTCGTGCACGCGGACACGCCGCCGTGGGTCCGGGCGGAGCTCCGGGAGATGGGCTACGATGTTGTAACGGCGGAGAGGACCTCGGGCCCGATCAACGCGATCTGGTTCGATCGCGAGCATGGTACGATGTGGGGTGGGAGCAGCGATTACGGTGAGGATTATGGGCTCGCATGGTGAGCGAATCCGGGCAGCCGGGATCGAAGGCGTCGATTTGACGAGGACGTTTGAGTGATCGTCAGCCATAAGCACCGATTCATTTTCATGAAGTCCCAGAAGACGGGTGGCACGAGCCTGGAGCTGGCCCTGTCTCGCTACTGCGGACCCGAGGATGTGATCACGCCGCTCAACGAGAAGCACGAGCGCCAGCGCCGCGAGCTGGGTGGCTTGGGCCCACGGAATACGGATGTTCCTCTCTTCCGCCACACCCTTCGAGATTTCGGACTGATCCTTCGCGGAAAGGGTCGTCGCGCGTTCTGGCAGCACTCCCCGGCACGGGAGGTCCGCGACGGAGTCGGTCCAGCCGCCTGGCGTGATTACTACAAGTTCGTCGTCGAACGGAACCCGTGGGATCGGGCGATCTCGCAATACTGGTTCCGAATGCGGCTCCTCGACGAACCGATTCCGATGCTCGAGTTCTTCGAAACTGCTCCGCAGCACATGATGTCGAATCTCCTCTATTACGCGATCGACGATCGGGTGGTGGTGGACCGAATCCTCAGGTACGAGGAGCTCGACCAGCAGCTTCCAGAGCTCTCGGACCGGATCGGACTTCGGGAGCCGATCGAGCTTCCGACGGCGAATGCCGGCTGGCGAGACGATCGCCGACCTTACCGGGAAGTCCTCGGACCGCAGGAGAGGGAGGTCATCTCCCGGCGCTGCGCCCGGGAAATCGAGTTGCTCGGCTACGAGTTCTGAGCCGCCGGCCGAGCCCACCCGCTTCCGCTTCACGACTCCGGTTCTTGGCCCGAATCGCTCTTCCGTTCTATTCTGATCTGCCGAGGCAGGAGTACTTCGATCGAACAGGATTGAGATGAACGACAGGCGCGCCGAGGAATCGGCGGGTGAGGTTACGCGATTGCTGCACGGGGCCCGCGCAGGGGATCCCGACGCTCTCAGCAAAGCCTACGAACTCGTATACGCGGAGCTGCGGCGTATCGCTGCCTCCCGCCTGCAGCGAGAGAAGGCAGGCCACACGCTGCAGCCGACCGCTCTCGTGAACGAAGCGTACATGAAGCTCGCGGGGTTTCCGGCGAACGACCTCGAAGACCGACGGCACTTCATCGGAATCGCGGCCCGTGCGATGCGCCAGGTGCTGGTGGACCACGCGCGCCGGCGCGACGCGGCGAAACGGGGCGACGGCGTATCTCCGGCGACTCTGACCGGGAGGGTGATCCCGGCGGGTGACACCAGTGGGCCGGATCCCGAGGAGCTCCTGGCTCTCGACGCCGCACTCGACCGTCTCGACGAGCGGGAGCCGCGGTTGAGGCGCGTAGTCGAATTGCGCTACTTCGGCGGGCTCAACGACAGCGAGATCGGCGCACTGCTGGGAGTCACGCGCAGAACGGTGCAGCGCGACTGGACGAGAGCCAGGGCATGGCTGCACGCCGAGTTGTATCCGTCCCGGTCGAGCGATGGCCGGGATCCCGACCGACCATGAACGAGCGCACGCGCTGGCGGAGGATCTCCGAGCTGTTCGAAGCCGCGCTCGACCTACCCGAGGGAGAGCGGACCGACTGGCTCCGACAGCAGGATCTCCAGGACCCCACGGTCCTGACCGCCGTGGAGGAGATGCTCGAAGCAAATGGGAATGCGGAGGGGATCCTGGATCGCCCCCTGATCGAATTGTCGTCGGGTGCTCCGGGAAGGGACGATCCCGAGCCGACGAATCTGGCCCGCCTGCTGGACGAAGCCCTCGACGGACGCTACCGGATCGTCCGTGAGCTGGGACGGGGAGGCATGGCGGTGGTATTCCTCGCCTGGGAGCGTAAGCACGACCGGCTGGTCGTTCTCAAGGTCATGCGTCCCGAGATCGCGGAGCGGTTCAGCGCGGACCGGTTCGCCCGCGAGGTCCGCCTCGCCGCTCGGCTCGCCCACCCGCACATCGTTGCACTGATCGATTCGGGGCAGGTCGAGGGATTCGCCTACTACGTCATGCCGTACATCGAGGGCGAGACCCTGAGGTCGGTTCTCGGACGGGAAGGTCCCGTATCCGTCGAGGCGGCGCTTCCCCTGTTGCGGGATGTGGCGCGTGCCCTCGCCCACGCACACGCTCAGGGAGTCGTTCACCGGGACCTGAAGCCGGCCAATGTGCTCGTCGCCGGACACCACGCATACCTGCTCGACTTCGGCGTGGCGAAGAGCTTCGAGGCCGACGAGGGAGACGATCCTCTCACCCGCACCGGCGATGCGATCGGGACGCCCCGGTACATGGCCCCGGAGCAGCTCGCCGGAATGTCGGACACCAATCACCGGGTGGATCTCTACGCGTGGGGTCAGCTGGCGCACGAGATGCTCGTCGGAAAAGTGCGGGAACTGGAGCCACAGGATCTGGAGGGCGAGCCGGTGGCACCCAGAGTAGCCAG
>JAMJQL010000021.1 GCA_023554245.1 Gemmatimonadota bacterium | reverse complement strand
CAGCTGCAGGAAGATCCACTGCGTCCAGCGGTAGTAGGCGGGATCGGTGGTGGTCACGGTATGCGACCAGTCGTACATGATCCCGGCTCGCTTCAGCTGCCGCGTGAAGGTCTCGATGCTCCGAGGGATCAGCTCCATCGGGTGGACGTTCGCCTTCAGGGCGTAGTTTTCGGAGTGGATCCCGAACGCATCGAACCCGATCGGCTGGAACACGTCCTTCCCCGTGAGCCTCCGGTAGCGGCCGTAGAAGTCGGCGCCGGTGAAGGCGTAGAGATTCCCGACGTGCAGCCCTTCGGCGGAGGGATACGGGAACATCATCAGGTTATAGAAGGGTCGCTCGGCCCCGGACAGGTCGGGCTCGTTGATGCCTTCGTCGGCCCAATGTTGCTGCCACTTCCGTTCGGTCACGCTCGGATCGTACATCTCACTCCGGTGCCTGGTCGGCTGAGAATTCGCATCTGCAACGGCCGCCGGCCTCCCGGGCGCGAGGTTCCGGGGGCCACCCGCGCGGTCCCTGTCGGCGCGGTGTTTCGAATCGGAGAAGATGCAGGAAGGATGCGGTCTCGACAACGTGGTGGCGCGCTGACCGGGGCTCACGCAGCCCGACCCCTCAGATCGAGACCGCCGTGAAGACCGCCGCGGCAACGCCACCCGCGAGACTGGCCAGAAGATTGACGGTCTCGTTATCTACGCGGACGAAGCGCCTTTCGGCGGTGGCGCCGAGGAGCGAGTCGGTGAACAGGCCGACGATGCCCCCGGCCGCGACGGGCAGGAAGGTGGCCGCACGGGCCGGGCCCCAGGCTGCGATCGGCAGAAGTGCCGCGACGAGCGCGATCACGGTCGCGCCGGCGAGTCCGGCCAGGGTGCCGGGCAGAGACACGCCCCCCGACTCACCCGGCCGCACCGGTTGCCAGCCGACGAGGAGCCGCGCGGGCGCGCGCAGCCCCGTCCCGATCTCGGTCGCCCAGGTGTCCGCGGTCATCGCTGCGATCGCACCGGCCATTGCGGCCCCGGCTCCCGGCGACACGCTCGCAGCACCCAGAAGCGCCGCGACGGCGGGAACGACGGAATTGGCCAGAACCTGCCCGGCGTTCCGGGGACCATCCCCTGTCGGACCGGGCGGACCGGAACGGTGAGGGTGAACATCCGGCTCGGGCCCGAACCGCATTCTTCCGAGCAGCGACGAGGAAACGAGGAACAGCGCCAGTAGAAGAGGCCCGGCCGCATGGGTTCCGGCGATCAAGGCCGCGCCGGTCACGAGGGCGGCGGCGACCCCCGACGGGGTCAACCAGCGGCGGTGCGCCGCCACCACGAGACACACGACCCCGACGATTGCCCCGAACAGCGGCCAGGGACTCATCGACCCGGAATCGACTCGCGGGCGATGACCGGGCCCGGTTGCCGACCCAGAATCCGGCCGCTAGCCTGTCGGACGCCCATGAAGCCCACCATCGGAACCGAGAAAGTCAGCCCGGCGATCGCACTCGCCCTGCTCGACGCGCTTCGCGCCTCCGACACACCCTCCGAGGTGATCGAGGACGAGTCGTTCCGCATCAGCCTGCCCCGGCGTCTGGGCCTGAACGAAGTCGTGGACACCCAGATGCGGCGCTACGCGGAGATCCGGGACCGCCGCGGAACGATTTCGCCGGACGAGTACTCGAGCCTGCTCGGGCTGATAGACCGTCGCCCGGACGACACTACGGTATTCACGGCGGCCGGGCGGCGACTCGGCGAATCCTGGTTTTCGGAACCCGGCTCCCTCGACCGCACGCGCCTCCGACTGACGCCGGCCGGTCTGCGCCGAAGGAAGCTCGTCAGGGCGATGCGGGAAGCGGCTCGTGCGCTCGAGCCTGCCGCTTCGATCGTCCCTGTCATGGAGTCGGACGTGATCGGGATCGAGGTCCGTGAACCACCCCTCGCCACCACCGACGGTGGCTCGGGCTGCACCCTGTTGACCGGGGTGCTCGAGGTGTGCGCCGAGCGCAGGGGACTGGGAAACGCGCGAATCCTGCACCCGCGCTGCGTCGCGCGCGGGGACGATCACTGCCGGTGGGTCGCTACGGAGGCCGTGGAGCCGGGCTGAGTCTGATCCTCCGCCGGCTCAACGTGCACGACGGCTCCGGTGAACCCCGCATCCACCAGCTTGCCTTCCACCTCGTCGGCGATCTCATGCCCCTTCGCCACCGATATCCCCCCGTCCACGATCACGGTGAGCTCAGTGAACGCCTCGGCGCTGAGGTCGCCGCGTGAACGCACGTCGGTGACGTCCAGCACCCCATCCACGGGTCCGATGAAGCGCCGGATCCGCGAGGCTTCGATCGCGCGCGAGTCGACCAGGACCGGGATCGTGCCTCGCAGGATTTCCCAACCGCTCTTCGCGATCAGGACCGCCACCACGATCGCCAGCCAGGCATCGGCGTCCTCCCAGCCGAGTGCCACCAGTCCGAGCCCGGCGATGACGCTGGCAGTGACGAACACGTCGGCCGCGGTGTGGCGGGCATCTGCCGACAGGACCGGAGATCGGAGTGTTCGGGCAGCCCGCGCCTCGGAAATCGCCACCAGGGTATTCACGAGCATCGTCCCGCCGAGGAGGACGAAGGTGAGCGGATCGAGCTCGAGGGGGGCCGCCGAGCCCAGAAGACGTCCGATGGCGCCCGACACCAGCTCGAAGCCGGCGATCGACAGGAAGCTCACCACGGCCAGCGCTGCCAGCGTCTCGTATTTTCCGTGTCCGTACGGATGCTCTTCGTCGGGAGGGGCAGCCGCGACGTTGACGGCGAGCAGGCCGACCACGTTGTTCATCGCGTCGACGCCCGAGTGAGCGGCGTCCCCCAGCACGGCCAGGGACCCGGCGCGCAGCCCGACGATCAGCTTGACCACGACGACGAACAGGTTCGCTGCGAGCACGAACCACAGGACGCGGCGAACCCGCTGGAGACGATCTTCCGGCATCAGCGGTCGAACCGTCTGACCACCCAGTCCATCAGCATCTCGAACGGGGTCACACGGGGCGCCTTGCCGGTGGACTCGTACTTGTGGTAGAGGCCCGGGTAACCGAGACCGATCCAGATCCCCAGGCCGAGCGCGAGCACAGCGAGCACGATGAGGATGGTCAGAAGGGTCTGGTCGTTCATCTGCGCTCCCGACTCCGGATTGGGGCGCACCCCCGCGGCGCGCTTGCGATCGATCTCGGACTGCTCCTAATCTCTCCCGCCGGTCTTCCCGCGCAACCAGGAGAGAATCGATGGACGACGCGCACCGCCGCGAGATCGACGTGCTGCTGCACGAAGAGCGTGAGTTCAATCCCCCCCCGGCATTTGTCGAAGGGGCATACGTGTCCGATCGCGCGCCCTACGAGTCGGCGGAAGCGGACCGACTGCGCTTCTGGGAGGACTGGGCCCGGCAACTGGATTGGTTTTCTCCCTGGAGCGAAGTCCTCCAGTGGGAAGCCCCGTTCGCGAAGTGGTTCGTCGGCGGCCGCCTGAACGTCGCGCACAACTGCCTGGACCGGCATCTGGACAGCTGGAGAGCCAACAAGGCGGCTCTGATCTGGGAAGGCGAGCCCGGTGACCGGAAGGTTCTAACCTACCGGCAGCTGCACCGGGAGGTCTGCCTGTTCGCCAATGCCCTTCGCAAACTGGGCGTCAAGCGGGGCGACCGGGTCGCCATCTACCTTCCGATGATTCCCGAGGCCGCGATCGCGATGCTGGCCTGTGCGCGACTCGGGGCGCCACACTCGGTGGTATTCGGAGGATTCTCGGCCCGTTCCCTGCGCGATCGGATCGTCGACGCCGGTGCGAAGCTCGTGATTACCGCTGACGGCGGATACCGCAGGGGACAGATCGTTCCTCTCAAGCGCACGACCGACGAGGCGATCGAAGGGCTCGACTTCGTCGAGAGCGTCGTGATCGTGCGCCGGCGTGGAGCCGGGGACGGGGACGAGAGCTTCACCCACGTCCGGGAAGGACGGGACCACTGGTACCACCGGCTGATCCAGGAGGCCTCGGCGGACTGTCCGGCCGAGGAGATGGACTCCGAGGACCCGCTGTTCATCCTCTATACCTCCGGGACCACGGGGAAGCCGAAGGGGATCGTCCACTCCACGGGAGGCTACCTGACCCAGGCGATGGCGACGACGAAGTGGGTGTTCGATCTCAAGGACGAGGACGTCTACTGGTGCACCGCCGACGTCGGCTGGATCACCGGCCATTCCTACATCGTGTACGGACCGCTGGCCCTCGGGGCCACGATCCTGATGTACGAGGGCGCTCCCGACTGGCCCGACCGTGGCCGATTCTGGGAGCTGTGCGAGAAGTACGGAGTGACCGTGTTCTACACGGCGCCGACGGCGATCCGCGCCTTCATGAAGTGGGGCGACCGCTGGCCGGCCGGCTCGGATCTCTCCTCGCTGAGGCTGCTCGGAACTGTTGGTGAGCCGATCAATCCGGAGGCCTGGACCTGGTACCACGAGCAGATCGGCGGCGGGCGCTGCCCCGTGGTGGATACCTGGTGGCAGACCGAAACGGGCGCGATCATGATCACCCCGCTGCCCGGCGTCACGATCACCAAGCCCGGCTCCGCGACAACGCCCTTCCCGGGCATCGACGCCGCCATCCTCGACCAGGAAGGACGTGAAGCCGAGTCCGGTTACCTGGCGATCACCTCGCCCTGGCCTTCGATGCTGCGCGGCATCTGGGGCGACGAGCAACGCTATCGTGAGACCTACTGGTCGAAATTCGAGGGAACCTACTTCCCCGGCGACGGCGCCCGGGTTGACGACGATGGTTACTTCTGGATCATGGGCCGGGTGGACGACGTCCTGAACGTGGCCGGTCACCGGATCGGGACGATGGAGGTCGAGTCGGCGCTGGTAGATCATCCCGCCGTTGCCGAAGCCGCGGTCGTGGGGCGCGCGGACGAGATCAAGGGACAGGCGATCGCCGCCTTCGTCTCGCTGAAGGACGGGATCGAATCGAGCCCTGCCCTTCGCGATGAGCTTCGCGAGCACGTTGTCGAGGAAATCGGTGCGATCGCCCGACCCGCCGACCTCGTGATCACGGCCGACCTGCCGAAGACCCGGAGCGGAAAGATCATGCGCCGGCTGCTTCGCGACATCGCGGAGGGCCGTGCGCTCGGGGACATGACCACCCTGGCAGACCCCGATGTGGTGGAGCGATTGAAGCAGCGATACGAAGAGGGCCCGGGCGCCTGACTCCGGTTGCACAACGGACGAGGTGACAGCAGGTTTCGGTCAGAAAGACGGGTACGGCTGGAGTTC
>JAMJQL010000020.1 GCA_023554245.1 Gemmatimonadota bacterium | reverse complement strand
GCCACGCTGCAGACCTCGAGCCGGATGTTCGAGTTCGTATTCAAGATGTTCGGATCGGGCCCGGTCGCCGTGCCCGCCGACGGCATGGGGGCCCTGGCTGCTCAGCTCGCGGAAGAGCTGCCGGAAGGAAGCCTCCGATTGCGGGAGAGCGCGGAGTCGGTCACACCGCGGTCTGTGAAGCTGGCGTCGGGAGAGTCGCTGAATGCGCGCGCGGTCGTGGTGGCGGCGACTCCCTCGACGACCCGGAGACTCGCCGGTCTCGACGATGTGCCTCCCTACCTGCCGGCTCTTTGCTGGTACTTCGAGGCGGAGGCGTCGCCGGTAGACAGGGGCATCCTCGTACTGGCCGGCGACGATAGCGGACCGGTCACCAATCTCGCGGTGATGAGCCAGGTGTCGGACCGATACGCCCCGCCCGGGCGACACCTGGTCTCGGCGACCGTGCTGGGGGAGCGGAGTCCGACGCCCGAACTTCTGGAAGCGGTACAGACCCAGATGCGTCAGTGGTACGGTCCGGCAGCCGAGAAATGGCGCGAGATTCGCGCCTACTCGATCGAGGAGGCGCTGCCGGATCAGTCGCTGCCGGCCGGAGGCGTTTCGCCCCGGCCGATACGCACGGGGAATGGACTTTACGTATGCGGGGACCACCGGGAACACGGCTCGATCGAAGGCGCGATCCAGTCGGGGCTCGCCGTCGCCGACCGGTTGGTCGCTGAGTTCGACGCAGCCGGCTGACTGCGACTGAGGGTGCGGTGGTCAGCCTCCGCCGAATTGACTGGCAACCGACTCCGCCGCCTCGATTCCGCTCTGCCACGCACCTTCGAGACGATCGCCGACCGTCCAGTCGCCGGCGATCGCGATTCGGGCATCGGCATCGACAGCCGTGGCCACGGTGCGGGGCTCGGCCGACCGCGCGTAACGCCAGCGATGTGCATCCAGGTGGACGGGATCCCGCGGCGGGACGCGCCCGAGCTCGAAGAATCTTCCCAGGAGCGCCCGCGCCACCCGGCCCGGCTCGTCCTCGAGTCGGGCCGCGGACCACTCCGGCGAGCCTTGGAGGGTCCAGCACTCGGGTCGCGCTGAACGTCCCGGCTTGCTCGCTTCGCGCGACACCCAGGCGAGCATACCGTCCGTCACGAATGCCGCGTCGAAGTCGAATTCGAGCGGGGATTCGAAGGCGACCATTACCGCCCAGCACGGAAGCATCACGGCCGAGCGACAGACGGCAGCGAGGCCTCGAGACGCGGAATCGAGAAGATCCGCCGCTTGGGGGGCCGGACACGTGACGATCACCGCCTCGAAGGGGTCGGTTCTGTCACCTTCAGCAGTCAAGAGGGTCCACTCGCCGTTGCGCTCGCGATGGAGCTGCTCGACTTGCACGCTTCGGGCGACCGGAAGGTCTCCCGCGAGCGCGCGGCCGAGCGAGCTCATACCGGGAACCCCCACGAACCGGTCGGAATCGGGCGCCGGTCCCCGCGTTCCGTCCGACGCGAGCCGGACGATTCGAGGTGACCAGGCCTCCACCAGTCCCCGTTCGAACAGTGGCGCCAGCGCATCCTGAAACCTCGGCGAGCGTGCCGTGAAGTACTGAGCGCCATGATCGAACTGAAGACGTTTCGTTCGCCGCGTCGCGGCCCGGCCGCCGAAACCACGGCTTTTCTCGAACACCTCGACGTCCAGTCCCTCGTCCGCCAGGGAACGCGCTGCGACGAGGCCCGCGACGCCGGCGCCGATGACGGCGACCTGCCGGCGCACGTCTCTTCTACCTCTCCGAGAGTCGGATGATGCCGCAGGCATCCCGGGCGCCTCCGGCGCAGCCGGGCGTCAGCTCATCTTCCTGGTCGCAATAGGTGTCTTCGCCCGAGTGCACGATCACGGAGCTTCCGTCGGCGTCGAACAGGCTCATGCGGCCATCGGAGAGCGTGAACCTGTTGGTCGTGGTCACCAGGCTTCCCGATCCGCCCCGTACGTCGAGGTTGAGCAGATCGCCCCCGTGGAACGGATGATTGAAGTCCGGTGCATCGGGCGCCGTTTCACCGAAGGGACCCGGATCGTGGTGCCCGCCTGCTGCCGAACAGGGCTCGCACGCCGCTGTCTCGTGCACGTGAACCGCGTGTGCGCCGTCTGACAGCCCCGACACCTCGAGCGATACGTCTACGAGCTTGATTCCCTCATCCGAGGGTCTTTCACGGAATATGGCCTCTCCGAGAACAGACCCGTCCTCGCACGACCGAATCTCCGCCCGCGCGACCGTCGCAGCCGCAGATCGGGACGGTTCCTCCGCTGGGCTGCAGGCGGCAAATGCCAGTACTAGCCCGCTCCCGACCAGGAGAGTCAGGCGAGGTCCATCATTCATTCCGGGAGCTCCCGTTGAGGGACTTGTCGTCCACTTCTGTGGTCGTCGCAGAATATCGGAGGCTGGTGCATTGGCAAGCGATGATGGTTGTCTACGTGTTGTTTATAATCAGGGGTTGACAAAATATAGACAATGGTTGTACAGTGACGGCGTGGGACGAACGGCGACTGCTCGCCGCAACCAGCTTCAGAGGAGAAGAGGACCATGAAGACGACGCTCAAGACCCTTGGAATGATCGCGGCGATCGCATTCACCGCGACCGCCTGCGACGACACGGCCACCGGGCCCGAGACCACCGACCCGAACTTCGTGCGGGGCGGTCTGCCGCAGAATACGCTTCCGACCATCGTGGATATCGTTCAGACGGATGACGGCGAATTCGACGTGCTCGAGACGCTCGTGGTGCGTTCCGGTCTCGCCGGGGCGCTCTCCGGCAACCGGCCGTACACGGTCTTCGCCCCGCAGGATGCCGCTTTCGGCCGACTCTTCGACCTGCTCGAGGTACCCGGCATGACGCCTGAGGAGCAGGCCGAGAACGCATGCCCCGAGGCCACCGGCTGTCCGGACTTCGTCGTCGAGACTCTCCTGTATCATGTCGTGAACGGCCGCAGGTACTCGGAAAGCGTTGTCGGTGACCGTCAGATCCGGACCCAGCTCGGCGACTTCTTCACCATGGACGGTGCGACGATCATCACCACCTGCGAAGCGGACAACGACTCCGACATCATCGCTGCGGTTCCCGGCGAGACCTTCGACATTCCGGCCAAGAATGGCGTGATCCACGTCGTTACCGAGGTGCTGCTGCCGAAGCAGGTCTGCGACGCAGTGCTCTGAGCAGCCAGCCATGGACATAACCTGATTTGTCTCAGGGACGGCCCCTGGCCACGCACACGACGCCGGGCGGTGGGATCAATCTCCTCCGCCCGGCGTTCTGCATCCTGCCCGATCAGACAGTCGGCCTGTGAAACGGCGTCAGCGACCCGGGTCCCTGTCTGATATCAGCTCGGTGCCGCTTTGATAGACCACTCCGCGCTCGGCAAGTCCCGCGAGCATGAAGTCCACGCACACAGGATTCCGCCCGACGAATTCCGGCGGTGAGATTCCCTTCCGGTCGTACAGTCCTTCGGCGAGCATCCGGATCGCCACGGTGGCCGTGTACCCCGTCGTCCGGGCCATCGAATGCGTGTCGGTCGTCCTGTCGTATCGATCGAGGAGATCGTACTGGTGGCGGACTGCGTGCCCCTCCTTCTCGCCCTCGACGACCACCTGCATGACTGTCAGGTCTCCTTCCCCGGGCTTCAGTTTCCAGCGCGGAAACAGCAGTCTGGCCGTGAAGTCGAGGGGGCGGATACGGACTCCGCCGATCTCGATCTCATTCGTGTCGAACAGCCCGGTGGCCTTGAACACCGCCATCTTTTCGATGTGGCCCGGATAGCGAAGCGTCTTCTCCTTCATGTCGGGTGCATCGATAGTGGCGGCCAGGGTGCGAAGTCCGTCGGTGTTGAATGCTTCCAGGGTGCCCACGCCCTCGAAGTCCAGCAGCTCCGGGTCCGACAGTGCCTCGCGCACGACCAGTCGCCCGTTCTCGACGTAGCGGGCCGGGCGAGTGTATTCCTCGATCACATCGATAGGCGAGAATACTGCTCGGTATTCGAAGGGCCATTCACGTACCTGGGGCAGGCCCCCGACGTAGATCAGCACCCGCTCCGTCCGGTCCAGTTGAGCGTCCAGGTGCCCGACCAGCAGGTTGCTCATCCCGGGGGCCACGCCGCAATCGACGATCGCCGTCACTTCGTTCTCCCGGGCGAGGGCGTCCAGCTCGAACGGATCCTCCGGAAAGAACGCGATATCGACCACGTCACGCCCGGCTTCGAGGATCTGCTTCAACGTCGCGAATCCCATGAAGCCGGGAACGGCGTTGAGCACCAGGTCACTCTGCTCAGCCAGGCTGCGGACCACGCCGGGATCGGAGAGATCCACGACCCGGACGTCCAGCGGCAAACCGGTGTCAGTGAGTCTACGCAGCGCCGCCTCGTCGATATCGGCCACCAGGATTTCGAATCCGCCACCGGACGCCAGATCGATCGCCATCGGGCCCCCGACGAGCCCTGCACCCAGTACCGTGACTCTCATGGTTTGCCTCTCTTCCGTGCCGCTGTCGCAGCCGTCTCCAGCCACGTGTCATATTGTCCCAATACGACCTCTGTTGACTCCCGGGACTAACGTACTACGGAGGCGCATTCGACAGGAGTAGACCCGGGAGCTGACACAGTGATACCATGGCGAATCTGAGTTCGAACGAACTGACGATCGACTCCGCCACAGTCCCATAAGACATTGTCCGGTAGCGTCTTGTGGATTCAGAGACTTCAGTCGTTCCTGGCACGCACCCGGCTTGCCCAACCGACGCGACCACGAGCCTTCACCGGGCGTCCGGGCGCCGTGTCGAATTGACTCGGTGCGCAGTTTCGAGTGGCAGGTTCCTTGCCTTCTCGCGCCTCGATTAGACCACCGTCCCCGGAGACCCCCGGCCAGGACCCGCGAGGTCGGCCTGGACCCGCGTCGGGAACGGTTGATCCAGTCCCTCGCCGCCGCGGCCCGGTCTGTACTCGAGCGAGGGGGATAATCCTTACCTGCCGGTGGAGGCACAAAATGCCAAGGGTACGACAGTTCCTTGTCGCGCTCGCTGCCCTGACGATCGCGACCGTCGCGTGGACGACCGATCTCGCGGCCCAGGAAACGACCGGGACCGTCCGGGGACGAGTCGCGGACGAGATGCTGATGACGGGGCTCGGTGATGCGACGATCAGCGTCGCAGGCCAGACCGCATTCAGCGCAGCGCAGGGCTTCTTCGTCGTCGAGGACGTTCCGGTCGGCGTGCATACGCTGACGGCGAACATCCTCGGATACCGCGAGTTCGAAACCGAGGTCACGGTGACGGCGGGGCAGACGACGGAGGTAACGGTCCTGATGAGGATCGCGCCGCTGCAGCTCGATCCGCTCGTCGCGGTCGGGTACGGTGAACTCGAACGGACCACCAACACGGGTGTGGTGACCGAGGTACCCGAAGAGGTGTTCAACACCGGGCGCGTGGTCGCCGCGGAGCAGTTGATCCAGGGTAAGGTCGCGGGCGTCCAGGTAACCGAGGCGAACGGCGGCGAGCCGGGCGGCGGCGTTTCCGTGAGGATCCGCGGCGGAACCTCGATCAACGCCAGCAACGAGCCCCTGTACGTGGTCGATGGCGTGCCCCTCGAAGTGGGCGGCGGGCTCTCTGCCGGCGGCAATCCGCTGAACTTCATCAATCCCGACGACATCACCTCGTTCACGGTCCTTAAGGACGCCTCGGCCACGGCGATCTACGGGTCGCGGGGCGCGAACGGTGTCGTCCTGATCGAGACGATGGGCGGACGAGCGCGGGCCGATCGGCCTACGCTGTTCACCTACCGGGGCAACATCTCGGGCTCTCAGATCTACGAGACACCGGACATCCTCAACTACCGCCAGTTCCGGGACGTGGTCGCCAACCAGGCACCCGAGAAGCTCGACATCATCGGCAATGCGAACAACAACTGGTACGACCGGGTGACGCGAACCGGGTACGGGCAGGATCACTCCCTGTCCGTCACGGGCGGCGGCGAGAAGATGGACTTTCGAGTTTCGGTCGGATACCTGAACCAGGAAGGAACCGTCGAGCGCACCGGATTCGAGCGCGCTTCCTTCAACCTCGGCTACAACCAGTTCCTGTTCGACGACCGGCTCAAGCTCCAGGCGACCTTCCTGGGCTCCCGGACGGAGGACGAATTCACCGGAGGACGGGTGCTCGGCTCGGCCACTAACATGGCCCCGTCGCAGCCGGTCTTCGATGCCGGCAACGAGTTCGGCGGCTACTTCGAATGGGACGACCCGCTCGGGACGAACAATCCCGTCGGCGAGCTGAACCTCGTCACCGACATGGGCGTCACCTACCGAGGCGTCGGAAACGCCACCGGTGAGTACTTCATCCCGGGGATCGAAGGGCTGTCGGCCACGGGACGGTTCGGATTCATCAGCACGAACTCCGAGCGCAAGTTCTTCGCACCTTCGTTCTCCAAGTTCCAGACCGAGAACGGTGCGTTCGGCACCGTCTGGCGCAACAATCCATCGGAGTTCAGCTGGCTGGGCGACGCGTTCCTCACCTATGCAAGGAACTGGACGAACAACGCGCTCAATCTGACCGGCGGTTACTCGTACCAGCAGTGGCAGTTCGACAATCCCTATCTCGAGGCGCAGCAGCTCAGTTCCGACCTGCTCGGTACCGAGGGGATACCGGCCTCCGACTTCCAGCGGGTGACGCTGAACGTCGAGGAGAACAAGCTGGCCTCCTGGTTCGGACGTGCGAACTACACCTTCCTGGATCGCTACACGCTCACCGCGAGCATCCGGGCTGACGAGTCCTCCCGCTTCGGGGAAGACAACCGCTGGGGCTACTTCCCGTCCTTCGCGGGCGCGTGGCGGATCTCGGAAGAGTCGTTCATGGATGGAGACACATTCTCCGACCTGAGGCTCAGGGCGTCATGGGGTAAGAACGGAAACCAGGCGTTCCCGAACTACCAGCAGTACAAGACCTACGTATTCGGCGAAAACACGGCACAGTCGCAGTTCGGCGACGGGTTCGTGCCGACGATCCGGCCCAGCGCGGTGGATCCGAACATCAAGTGGGAGGAGACGAGTTCCTGGAACATCGGACTCGACTTCGGATTCAACAACAACCGGTACTGGGGCTCGATCGAATACTACGACAAGACCACGGAAGACCTGATCTTCGACGTGATCGTGGCCGGCGGGACCAATCTCTCGAACGTCGTCACCACGAACGTCGGCGAGATGAAGAACAAGGGCTTCGAACTCACGCTGAACGCCGGGTTCGTGCAGGCTCCCCCCGAGGGATTCTCGTGGGACGCCAACTTCAACTTCGCCTACAACGACAACGAGCTGATCAAGATCAACCCGTTCGCCGGCGGCAGCGAGCGAATCCTCGCCGGGGAAGCGATTTCGGGCGGCGTGGGCAGCTTCATCCAGGTGCTCGAGCCCGGGCAGGACGTCAACTCGTTCTTCGTGTACGAGCACATCCTCGGACCGGACGGTCTGCCGATCTACGCGGACACGAACGAGGACGGGAGTATCAACGAGCAGGATCTGTACGTCGACAGAAACGGGGACGGGACGATCAACCAGGACGACCGGGCTGCCTACAAGAGCCCGGCCCCCGACTGGATCATGGGCCACACCTCGCTGATGCGGTGGGGCAGCTTCGACCTCAGCTTCACCCTTCTCGCGAACATCGGGAACTACGTCTACAACAACGTCGCTTCGAGCACCGGTTTCTACGATCAGCTGAGAGACGCCGAGGCTCCCAACAATCTCCACACGTCCACGCTCGAGACCGGATTCCAGACTCCGCAGTACTTCTCCGACTACTACGTCGAGAATGCCGGATTCCTGCGCATGCAGAACATCGAGCTGGGGTACACGTTCGGGAACTGGCTGAACGGTGTACGCGTATATGGTGTCGTGCAGAACGCGTTCACGATCACGGGCTACAGCGGGGTCGATCCGACCGCTTCGACGAACGGTATCGACAACAACCGCTATCCCCGGACGCGGACGTTCGTCGGCGGCCTGAGCGTTACCTTCTGACGAACACACGGCGATGATCGATGACACCGAACAACGGATGACGACATGACGACCAGAATCAGGAACCTGATGGCACTGTGCGGTGCGATCGCCGTGCTCGGAGGGGTGGCTGCCTGCGACGTCACCACCGAGCCGAAAAGCACCGTCACCGACGCCAATATCTTCAATGACGCTCAGTCCTACGAGGCCTTGCTGGCGAAGCTCTATGCCGGCCTGTCCGTCACCGGCCAGCAGGGACCGAGCGGCAACTCCGACTTCCAGCGCCTGGACGAGGGTTTCAGCCACTATGGCCGCCAGCTGTGGCAGCTGCAGGAGCTGCCGACCGACGAGGCCGTGATCGCGTGGAACGACGCGGGTCTCCCGGAGCTGAGCACCCAGGGGTGGGCGTCTTCCAACCAGTTCGTCCAGATGATGTATTCACGGATCTTCTATCAGGTCTCGCTGGCGAACGAGTTCCTGCGCGAGTCTACGCCCGAAAAGCTCACCGAGCGCGGGCAGGAGAGCCTGATTCCGGAGGTCCAGCAGTTCCGGGCCGAAGCTCGATTCCTCCGGGCTCTGAGCTACTGGCACGGCATCGATCTGTTCGGGGACATTCCGCTGGTCGACGAGTCGTTCCCGCTCGGCTCGACACCGCCGGAGCAGAGCACCCGGCAGGAGATCTACAACTTCGTAGTCAACGAGCTGAACGAGATCCGTACCGACCTGCCACCTTCGGGCGCGGGCGAGTACGGCAGGGCCGACCAGGGTGCGGCTTCGATGCTGCTGGCGAAGCTGTACATGAACTCCGGCGTGTACATCGGCTCCGACGCCTACGCGAGTGCGCTTCCGGAGATCGAGAACGTGATCGCCGGATACCAGCTCGAGCCTGATTTCTGGACGAATTTCAGGGCCGACAACGGAATCTCGCGCGAGATCGTGTTCGCGGTCCCGCAGGACGGTGATAACACGCAGACCTGGGGTGGAACGACCTTCCTCGTCCACGCCGGTGTCGGCGGTGACATGCCGGCCTCTGACTGGGGTATCGATGGCGGATGGTGGGGCCTGCGAACCACGCCCGAATTCGTGAATCTGTTCCCGGGCGGCGCCGAAACGACCGACGGTCGGGTGGAGTTCTGGACGGAAGGGCACAGCCTCGAAGTCAACTCGATCACCGACTTCTTCAGCGGCTACCCGGTTCCGAAGTACACGAACCTCAACTCAGCCGGCGCGCAGGGTTCGCACCCGACGTTCCCGGACACCGATTATCCGATGTTCCGGCTCGCGGATGCGTACCTGATGTATGCCGAGGTGGTCGCCCGTGGTGGCGGCGGTAGTCTGCCGCAGGCGGTGGGCTACGTGAACGCCCTGCGCGAGCGCGCCTACGGGGGTCCGGGGCAGAACATCGGCCCGGACGATCTGACCCTGGACTTCATCCTCGACGAGCGGGCACGTGAACTGTACTGGGAAGGTCACCGTCGCACGGACCTGATCCGCTTCGGCGTCTTCACCGGCGGGGAGCGGCTCTGGTCGTGGAAGGGGAACGTCCAGTCCGGTCAGTCCACGCCGGATCACCTGGACCTGTATCCGATTCCGGCCTCCGAGATCCTGGCGAATCCGAACCTGATCCAGAACCCGGGCTACTGATTCCGGGAGGCGCCGGAATCTGCCGGACGGATTCTCAACCCATCAGCCCGGTCGCCCGACGGCGGCCGGGCTGATGTTCATCGAGGCTGATGCGGATCGCGGTCGCGCCGCGCCACTCCGGCCGGATATCTTCGCGGCCGGTGCCGACCGTGCCAACCGGGAGTCGATTCGACGCGAATGGATGAACTGACAGCTCTCGCCGCCCTCGCTCACCGGATGGGCGTATACACGGAATACGTGGATGGTCTCTTCCGGCCGGTCACGGTTCAGCCCGAGACGCTCGTCCGGGTCTGCGCGGCCCTGGGAGCGGAAATGGACGGGGCCTCCGACGCCCCGGCGGCGCTCAGAGCGCTGGATTCCGTCGAGCGGGGTCTGCTGCCGCCCGTGCTGGTGGCCTGGGCCGGAATCCTTCCACAAGTGAATCTCACCGACAGGAAGTTGACGCGCGCCGAGGTGGTCCTCGAGGCGGGCGGCGTCGTGCCGGTGGCACAGGAGGGCGACCGCCTGGGTGCGATACCGCCGTTGCCGTCAGGCTATCACGCACTGGTGATCGAGCACTCCGGGATTCACGAGCGATGCACTGTGATTTCATCTCCGGTCCGGTCGTGGCGGCGTCCGGAATCCCACCGGAGCTGGGGATTCGCTGCAGAGCTCGCCGCACTGCGCTCGTCCCGCAGCCGTTCGGTGGCAGACCTTCGCGACCTCGAGACCACCTGTCGCTGGGTCGGCGCTCATGGCGGAGACCTGGTGATGGTCCTTCCATTGCTGCCGACCTTCAACCGGGAGCCCGCCGAGCCGAGCCCATATTCGCCGGTCAGCCGCCTGTTCTGGTCGGAACTGATCCTCGACCTCGAGCAGAATCACCGGACAAGCGCGCCACCCGATCGCCTCGATGTGACCCGGGCCGATGCGGAGGTTCGGGCCGCGCTTTCCGGCCGCACGCTGGACGGGTTGCCCGGTCCGGACCGGGAGCTCGCCCGCTACGCCCGGTTCCGCGGCGCGCAGGCGCTGCTCGGACGGAACTGGCGCGAGTGGCCGGCCGACGCGCGGTCCGGCCAGCCGTCTGCCGCCGACGTGGACCCGGAGGAGGAGCGCTTCCACCTCCTCGCCCAGCTTCTCGCCCGCCAGCAGCTCGGAGAATTGCGGCAGCGTCTCGAGACCGACGGCTTCCGACTCGGACTCGACCTCGCGGTCGGCGTGCACCCGGATGGCTACGACACCTGGTCACGACAGGAGCTGTTCGCCGGGGCGATGTCGGTGGGCGCGCCGCCCGACGGGGGCTTCCCGAGCGGGCAGGACTGGGGCTTCCTCCCGGTCCACCCGGAGATCTCCCGCCGGGAAGGCCACCGCTACCTCGCTGCGTCGATCGGTCACCAGATGGCGCTGGCCGGGGTGCTGCGGGTGGACCACGTGATGGCGTGGACGCGTCTCTACTGGATTCCGCACGGCATGGGGAAGCACGAGGGCACCTACGTTTCGTACCCCGCGGAAGAGCTGTTCGCGGTTCTCTGTCTCGAGTCGCACCGCAACCACTGCGAGGTCGCCGGCGAGAACCTGGGAACCGTGCCGCCAGAGATCGACGAGGCGCTGCCCCGCCACGGGATCTGGGGCATGTTCCTCGCACAGTTCGAAGCGGCCGGCGAGGGAGAGATCTCTTCGCCCGCCGGTTCCGAGATCGCGATGGTCGGCACGCACGACACGCCGCTTCTCTCAAGCTGGATCGAGGGAGGGGACATCGGGGAACGGATTCGGTACGGCCTGCTCGCTCCGGAGGAGGAAGCCGAGGTCCGCGCGGAGCGGAATCGGGCAGTGGAGCGGCTCGCCGCGCACCTGGACTGCCCGGTCGACGACCATCGGGAGTTCCTCGAGCGCCTGCTCGTCTGGCTCGGCGAGTCCGACAGCCCGCTCGTCGTGCCCTGGATCGAGGACCTGTGGCTCGAGAAGGTCCGCGTCAACCTTCCGGGTACACCCTCGTCGATTCGTCCGAACTGGCAGCGGCCGATGCGGATGCTGCTCGATGAAGTTCTTGTCGATCCGGAAGTCGAGCGAATCGTCCGCCGCCTCAGCGACAGCCGCGGGCCGGACGACGAGCGGCACGCAAACCTCACCGATCAGGACTGATACAAACATGGAATCGAGATCCGAGAACGGACCCGCGCCGCTGGCTCCGAAGCCGCGCCTCTCGTTCTGGGAGATCTGGAACATGAGCTTCGGGTTTCTCGGGATCCAGTTCGGCTTCGCGCTGCAGAACGCCAACGTCAGCCGGATCTTCGAGACGCTGGGAGCCGCGGTCGAGGACATACCGATCCTCTGGATCGCGGCACCGGTGACCGGTCTCCTGGTCCAGCCGGTCGTCGGCTACTTCAGCGACCGGACCTGGAACCGGCTCGGTCGGCGGCGTCCGTACTTCCTGATCGGTGCCATCCTGGCCTCGCTCGCGCTGATCGCGATGCCCAACTCGCCCACGCTCTGGGTCGCGGCGGGCATGCTCTGGATCATGGACGCCTCCATCAACATCTCGATGGAGCCTTTCCGCGCCTTCGTCGGCGACAACCTGCCGTCCGAGCAACGGACGACCGGATTCGCCATGCAGAGCTTCTTCATCGGGACCGGCGCCGTCGTGGCCTCGATGCTGCCCTGGATCCTCACCGGCTGGTTCGGCGTCAGCAACGAGGCCCCGCCCGGCGTGATTCCCGACTCGGTCCGCTGGTCGTTCTATCTCGGGGCGGCCGTGTTCTTTCTCGCCGTCCTCTGGACGGTCCTGCGCTCGCACGAGTACTCGCCCGAGGAGATGGCCGGGTTCGAGGAGAACCAGGAGCGCGAGGAATTCGCCGGGGCCGCGCGATCGGAAGCGGAATTCAGGGCCAACGGCGCCCGTCAGGCGCGGCTGGGCGCGGGCCTGTTCATTCTCGGCGCTCTGGCCTCGGCCTGGCTGTCGCGGGCGGGTCTCTACCAGGTGATGATTCTCTCGGCAGGGGTCGCGCTGGTGGGCCTGCTGCTCGTGCTCTCGGGATGGATGCAGTACGGAGGCCGCCACGATACCGGATTCGTGACGATCATGAACGATTTCCAGGACATGCCGCCCACCATGAAGCAGCTCGCGTGGGTGCAGTTCTTCTCCTGGTTCGCTCTGTTCGCGATGTGGATCTACACGACGGCCGCGGTGACAAGCCACATCTACGGCACCACGGATCCGACCTCCGCGCTGTACAACGAGGGCGCGAACTGGGTCGGAGTAGCGTTCGCCGCTTACAACGGGGTGGCGGCACTGGTCGCGTTCGCGATCCCCGTTCTGGCGAAACGGACGAGCCGCAAGATCGCGCACGTCGTCTGCCTTCTGTTCGGAGCTGCCGGTCTGCTGTCGGTATTCGCGATCGGGGACCCCCGCCTGCTGCTCGGTTCGATGGTGGGGATCGGGATCGCCTGGGCGAGCATTCTCTCGATGCCCTATGCGATTCTCACCGGCTCGCTGCCGCCCTCGAAGCTCGGCTACTACATGGGCGTGTTCAATTTCTTCATCGTCATCCCGCAGATCGTGGCTGCCGCCATTCTGGGCTTCATCGTCGGTCGATTTTTCGGCGGAGAGGCGATCTACGCGCTGCTGATCGGAGGCATCTCGTTCATACTCGCCGCACTTCTGACCTTCCGCGTGGACGACGTGGACGACGTGGCGGCGGCGCTCTCGACCTGAACCGAATCCGGACCGGTACCATGACGAGCCTGCACCCTGGAATGCATCGAATCTCCCTTCGCGTCCTTTCGATGGGACTCACCTGTCTCGTGCTCTCGGCCTGCGGGTCGGGCATCGGCACTCGAGCCGTGCACCGTGCCCCCGGCGTCGAGTCCCTGGCTTCCGATCCCTCGGCGTTCTGGAACAGCGCAACCGTCTACTTCCTGCTCACCGACAGGTTCTTCAACGGAGATCCGTCGAACGATCTGGCGCTCGGACGGCCGCAGGATGGCGCGGTGCTGCGGAGCTACATGGGGGGAGATCTCGAAGGTGTCCTGGTGAAGCTCGAGGAGGGATGGTTCGATTCGCTCGGGGTGAGCGCGATCTGGATGACTCCGTTCCTGGAGCAGATCCAGGGCAGCGTCGACGAGGGCACCGGAAAGACCTACGCCTTCCACGGCTACTGGACGAAAGACTGGACGGCGGTCGAGCCCGCTCTCGGAACGGTCGACGACCTGAGGGCGCTGGTGGACGCCGCCCACGCACGAGGAATCCGCGTCATCCTCGACGCGATCATCAACCATACCGGCCCGGTCACTCCGCTCGATCCGCAGTGGCCGGACGAATGGGTGCGGACCGGCCCCCGCTGCGCGTACGACAGCTACGAGCGGACGGTGCCCTGTACTCTGGTCGACAACCTTCCCGACATCCGGACCGAGCGGTCCGAGCCGGTGGAGCTGCCGCCGGAGCTGCTGGCGAAGTGGGAGCGGGAGGGGCGGCTCGAGACCGAGATGGCCGAGCTCGACGCGTGGTTCGATCGGACCGGATACCCGCGTGCACCCCGCTACTACCTGGTCAAGTGGCTGTCCGACTGGGTTCGGGAGCTCGGTTTCGACGGGTATCGCGTCGATACGGCAAGAAATTTCGACGAAGAGGCCGCGCTCGACCTGAAGCGGGAGGGGGAGTCGGCGTTTGCCGACTGGCGGCGGGCGAACCCCGAGAAGGTTATCGACGATCTGCCGTTCCACATGTTCGGCGAGGTGTACGGCTATGACGCCGAGAGCGGCCGAGAGTTCGACTTCGGAGACCGCACGGTCGACTACTTCGACTACGGCTACGATGGTCTGATCAACTTCGGGCTCAAGAACCGGGATGGGAGGAGCACCGACCAGCTGTTCGGCCGGTACTCGGCCCTGCTCAACGGGGGGGCGCTGGAAGGGGTCTCGATCCTCAGCTACATCAGTTCGCACGATGACAGCGCGCCCTGGGACCCGGAGCGGGAGTCGCCGTTCGAGGCTGCCGTCCGCTTGCTGCTCGCGCCGGGCGGCGCACAGATCTACTACGGTGACGAATTGAGCCGGCCGCTGAGCGTCGAGGGTGCGGAGGGCGATGCGAACCTTCGATCGTTCATGAACTGGGAGGATCTCGGCCGCGGAGGAGAGACGGAGGCGATCCTCGCGCACTGGCGGAAGCTGGCCCGATTCCGTGCCGATCACCCGGCCGTCGGCGCCGGAGAGCACGTCCGGCTCAGCGGGAGTCCCTGGATCTTCAGCCGGACGCTGAAGCGGAGCGGCTCCGAAGATCGCGTCCTGATCGCCGTGGGGCTCGAGCCCGGCCGAGTGACCGTGCCGGTATTCGGAGTCTTTTCCGAAGGTGTCGAGCTCGAGGACAGCTATACCGGTGATCGCACGATAGTCTCGGAGGGCGAGGTGACGCTCGTGACCGAGTCCGGGATCGTGCTGCTTGGTCGGCCCGGAGCGGATGTGCCGTGAGCGCCCCTCGCGCCGTGATCGTTCTCGCGGCACCGTTGCTGCTCGCGCTCCTCGCTGCCCCGGCGGCTCACGCACAGGAGGATGAACTGGAGATTCGATTCCGGGCCGGCATCCACGGTCCCACCGAGGTTCGATTCACTCTCGAAGGTCTCACGCCTCCCGGCGAGGTGGCCGCTTACCGGCTGACGGACGGCCAAGGACGCGAGATCGAGATCGCCGACGTGCGGATCGGTTCCGGTTCGGAATCGTTCGTCATTCCGGCGCGCCAGCTGGACCCGCTCAGGGTCCACTACCTGGAGGTCCCCTCGCTCGACCTGCGCGCCCTGGTCCGACGTGACCCGCTGTTTCGCACGATGTACTCGGCCAAGCAGCTGGGCGCCGTGATCGCCGAGGATGGTCGGGAGACGAGTTTCCGGGTGTTCTCGCCCCGGGCCGAGGCCGTGCGGCTCTACCTGTATGAGGATCGGGATGACCGGAGGGATGCTGCGCTCCAGACGATCGAGATGACGCGGGACGCGGATGGAGTCTGGGAAGCCGTGGTGCCGGGCGACCTTCACGGCACCTGGTACGACTTCACCGTCCATGGCCCGAAGGACCCGGGGAACTGTTTCTACGAGACCCATCCGGTCCACGTCTCGGATCCCTATGCGCTCGTCAACGATGATGCCCTCGGACGGTCGAAGGTCTGGCGCGACGGTCCCCCGCCACCGCCCGTCGAGGGCGGGCGACCCGCGATGGAGGACGTGGTCGCTTACGAGGTGCACGTGCAGGACTTCACTGACCTTCTTCCTCTGCCGGAATCGGAGGCAGGCACGCTGCCCGGTTTCGTTCGCGGCGGTCTCGTCAATGAGCATGGCGAGCCGATCGGCTTCGACTACCTCTTGGACCTCGGGGTCAACGTCGTCCACTTGATGCCCGTGCAGGAGTACCTCCACTACCCCGACGACGAGTGGCAGGCCGTATTCGCCGAAGATCCCTTTGCGCGGCAGATGGCGATCGACCGCGAGAACTACCAGTGGGGCTACCGGACCACGCACGCCTTCGCCGTCGAGAGCCGGTTCCGGTCGCGTGACTCCGAGCCCGGCGCCGAGCGCGACCAGTTCCGTCAGCTGGTGAAGGCATTCCACGAGCGGGGTGTCTCGGTGATCATCGACGTGGTGCCGAATCACACCGGGGAGAACATGGACGGTCGGCACCTGCTGCTGAACTTCAACGTCCTCGACCTGCCCTATTACTTCCGAACCGACGATGATCTCGCCCACATCGGCCCGTTCGGCAACGAGGTCAAGTCGGAGGATCGTCCGATGGTCCGGCGCTGGATTATCGACCAGCTGCGGCACTGGGTCGAGGACCTCGGCGTGGACGGGTTCCGGATCGACCTGGCGGGACAGATCGACAAGCAGACTCTGATCGCCGCGCGTGAGGCACTGCCTGCCGACCTGATCATCTACGGAGAGCCGTGGATCGCTCCGAGCGACCCGGACGTACGGGCGAACCCCGAGTGGTCCTGGTACAAGGCCGACGCGCCGATCACCTTCTTCCAGGACGACGCTCGAAACGCTTTCAAGGGCAGTCCCTTCGACGTTGCCGACCGCGGTTGGGCCGGAGGCAACGGATATTCCCGCGATGGGGCGATGCAGGCGCTGGAGAACGCCTACGCCGAGGAGCCGCTCAGCACGAACGGGATCTCCTACCTCGACATTCACGACAACTGGGCGCTGGCGGACCGATACGCGACGAACGAGGACTACAACGGGCTGCTGGGCGTGGACATGGCGGTCATGCGCATCGCCGCGGGCCTGCTGTTCACTTCGATGGGACCGGTGGTGATCAACGGCGGCACGGAGATGCTGCGCTCGAAAGGGCTCGCCCCGCACGAGGAGTTCGAGGTCGAGGTGGCGGGCGGGCCGATTCAGTTCAAGGGTCGGGACGACACCTACAATCTCCGGGCACCCAACCGGTACCTGTGGGAGAGCCTGGCGCCCGGGTCGGATCAGGTCCTGATGAGGGACTGGTGGCGCGGCCTGATCTCGCTCCGGCTATCCGAGCATGGCAGCGTCTTCCGAATCGCCGACGTACCGGAAGGGCACTACCGATTCATCACGCCGAAAGAAGGCCGGCTGCTGGGCTACGTCGTCGGAGAGCGTGTGCTGGTGCTGGCGAACAGCGGCTCGGAACCGGGCGAGTTCGAGGTCGAGCTGCCCGAGGGCGAATGGCGCCAGGTGAGTGACGGCGAGCGGGTGGACGTCGAGGGGTCGGGTGCGCCCGGCAGCTCGCTGGCCGGCGGTACGCACCGGATTTCGGTACCGGGCGGAATGTTCCTGATATGGGTGAGAACATGAGGATCGACGCCCGGTGGATTCCTGCCTTCGTGAGTGTGGCGCTGTTCACCAGCGTCGGTTGCGGCTGGGGCCAGGAATCGCACCGGCTGGAGTCCCCCGACGGAAAGAACGTGGTGCTGGTCGAAGTCGAAGACGGCAAGCTCGTCTACTCCATCGACAGAGAAAACCGGAAGCTGATTCTCCCCTCCGGACTGGGCTTCGAGTTCCGCGGCGCCCCTCCCATGGGCTCCGGCCTCGTGATTTCGGAGGTGAGCCGCAACTCGGTGGACGAAGCCTGGGAACAGCCGTGGGGCGAGGTGCGCTACGTACGGGACCATCACAACGAGCTGCGCGTGTCGGCCACCGAGACCGACGGTCCGGGGCGGAGCTTCGCCGTCGTGTTCCGGGCGTTCGACGATGGGATCGCCTTCCGTTACGAATTGCCCGAGCAGGCAAACCTCGACGAGTTCGAGATCTTGGACGAGCTGACCGAGTTCCAGTTCGCCGAGGACCCGAAGGCATGGTGGATCCCCGCCAACGATCCCACGCACCGCTACGAGCTCCTGTATCGCCATTCTCCGCTGAGCACGATGCCGGAGGTCCACACCCCGCTCACACTGGTGACACTGGAGGGACTGCACCTGGTGATCCACGAGGCGAATCTCGTGGACTACGCGGGGATGAACCTCACGGCCTCGATGGGGCGCCGGCTCTCCGTGACGCTGCCCGCCTGGGCCGACGGGGTGAAGGTCCGGGGACGAACTCCCTTCGTGACTCCGTGGCGCACGATCCAGGTCGCGGAAAGCGCGGCGGACCTGCAGCCGTCGCTGCTGGGGCTGAATCTGAATCCGCCCAGCGCGATCGAGGACATGAGCTGGATCGACCCGATGAAGTACATCGGCATCTGGTGGAGCCTGCACATCAACCTCGAGACCTGGGGCTCCGGCCCGGATCACGGCGCCACGACGGAGAACGCCCGGCGCTACATCGACTTCGCGGCCGACAACGGCTTCGGCGGGGTGTTGGTCGAGGGCTGGAACCTCGGCTGGGACGGGAACTGGATGGAGAACGCGGATCTCTTCTCGTTCACCGAACCCTACCCGGACTACGATCTCGAAGCTCTCGCCGACCATGCGACGGAGCGCGGGGTCACACTGATCGGCCACAACGAGACTTCGATGGGGGTGGAGAACTACGAGCGGCAGATCGAGGACGCGTTCTCGCTCTACCAGCGTCTCGGAATCGGTGCCCTGAAGACCGGCTACGTGGGCGACGAGACCGCGGACGGGCATGCACACCATGGACAGTACATGGTGCGGCACTGGAGACGGGTGATCGAGCTCGCGGCCCGTCACGGGATCATGCTCAACGTGCACGAGCCGATCAAGGACACGGGAGAACGCCGGACCTGGCCGAACATGATGACTCGTGAGGGCGCCCGGGGGATGGAATACAACGCCTGGGCGGGCGACGGAGGCAATCCACCGGAGCACGAGACGATCCTCTACTTCACCCGGATGATCTCGGGCCCGATGGACTACACCCCCGGGGTCTTCGACATTCTCCTCGCATCGTCGCCCGATGGGCCCCGCTCCCCCGAGTCGGCGCGGGTGCGGACCACGCTGGCCAAGCAGCTGGCGCTCTACGTAGTCCTCTACTCGCCTCTCCAGATGGCGTCGGACCTGCCTGAGAACTATGAAGGCCAACCGGCTTTCCAGTTCATCCGCGACGTGCCTGTAGACTGGGAGGTCTCGGCGACGATCGGCGGACGGATCGGAGACTTCGTGGTCGTGCTTCGCAAGGACCGGGATGGGCCGGACTGGTACATCGGTGCGATCACGGATGAGAACGCCCGCAGCCTCGAGGTCCCGCTTTCCTTCCTGCCCGAAGGAGAGTCGTTCGTGGCCGAGATCTACGCCGACGGAGATGGCGCGCACTGGCTCGACGATCCACTGGCGATCGAGATCTCGGAGCGCGAGGTGCACTCGCAGACGACCCTGACGGTGGACCTGGCGCCGGGTGGCGGCCAGGCGATCCGCATCCGCCCGGCCACCTGACCTCGAGCCCCGAGAAACGAAATGAACCCTGAGAGCTTTCAGATCTCGACCTGGGACATCCTGGTCTTCGTCGCCTTCGTCGTGACGGTCGTCGGCGTCGGGCTGTATCAGAGCCGGAGCGAGAAGGGAAGCGAGGACTACTTTCTCGCCGGTCGGGACCTGAAGTGGTGGCTGATCGGGTTCTCGCTGATTGCCTCGAACATTTCGACCGAGCAGTTCGTCGGCATGAGCGGCAATGCGGCGAGTCACGTGGGGCTCGCCATCGCGAGTTACGAGTGGATGGCCGCGATCACCCTGGTGATCGTCGCGTTCGGCTTCCTGCCCTACTTCCTCCGGACCGGCATCTACACGATGCCGCAGTTCCTCGAGGTCCGGTACGACGGGACCGCTCGCACCATCATGGCCGTCGCCACGATCCTGATCTACCTGCTGCTGCTGGGGTCGGTCACCTACTCGGGCGCTCTGGTGATCAGCACGCTGGCCGGCAAAGCGGGATACCAGCTGAGCCTGGGCACCGGCTCCCTGATCATCGGCGTGATCGCGATGGCCTACGTGACCGCGGGAGGCCTCAAGGCGGCCGTTTGGGCGGACCTGATCCAGGGAAGCGCGCTGATTCTGGGCGGCGCCGTGATCATCTGGTTCGCCTTCCAGAAGCTCGGGATGGCGACCGAGGCGGCGTCGGTGCTCAGCGTGGAGACCGGCGCCGTCAGCATCCAGGCACTCGCACCGGACGCGGGAGCGATCGAGCGATTCTGGGACCTCAACAAGCCGCGGATGAACATGTTCCTCCCCGCCACGGACACGATTCTGCCGTGGACGGCGCTGATGCTCGGGCTCTGGATTCCGAATTTCTATTACTGGGGCCTGAACCAGTACATCACGCAGCGCACTCTCGGGTCGGCGTCTCTGGCCGAGGGCCAGAAGGGGATCGTGTTTGCCGCATTCATGAAGCTGCTGATCCCGTTTCTGATCGTCGTCCCCGGGATCATCGCGTTCAACCTGTACTCGAAGGACATGCGGCTCGAGGCGCGCGGCGACACGGCGGGCAGCATGGCGCTCTACCTCGACGCGAACCCGGACACCCGGTTCGTCGAGACGCTCGAGACGCCGACCGACGCCGAGATCTCGGCCTGGCCGGATGGGCGCTACCTGCTGGCCGTGTATCCGGACGAAGCATCGAGGGCGGCCGTCCAATCGACGAATCCGTGGGTGCTTCCGATCACGCGCGACGCGCTGGTCGGGGCGCAGGCGGCGGAACAGACGGTGTTCGTCACCGAAGACCAGTCCTGGGCGGCCGTGAACCCGGGACTGGCCGAGGAGGTCGAGGCGTTCAACGCGGGCGTACGCGCTGCTGCGGCGGCAGCGGGTGTAAAGACGACGCCCGAGAAGATGATCGCCTACAAGTACGACACGGCGCTGGCGCAGCTGCTCGGCCACGTGCTGCCCCAGGGAGTGGGAATCGTGGGCTTCGTGCTCGCGGCGCTGCTCGGAGCCGTGGTGAGCTCCCTGGCCGCGATGCTGAACGCGGCCTCAACGATCTTCTCGATCGACGTGTTCAAGAAATTCATCCGGCCCGACGCCCCGCAGGAGACGACGGTGAAGGTAGGCCGGTTCGCCGTCATCGCCTTCGGGCTCGTTGCGATCTTCCTCGCCCCGCAGCTCGGTGACCCCGCGATCAGCAACAGCATCTTCACGATCATCCAGGAGGGGCAGGGATTCATCTCGCCCGGCATCCTGGCGGTGTTCGCTTTCGGCCTGCTGGTGCGGAAGGGGCCGGCGGTGTGCGGCACGGCGGGCCTGCTCACGAACATCATCGCCTACGGGGCGCTCAAGCTGATGGTGCCCGAGCTTCAATTCCTCAACCGGATGGCGGTCTGCTTCGGTCTCTGCCTGCTCGTGATGACGGCGATCACGCTGGTGCGGCCGCGGGCCGAGCCGATCGTGTTCGAGCAGAACACCGAGATCGCGCTGGAAACTTCGGGGCTCGCGAAGCTGGGCGGCATCCTGGTGGTCGCCACGGCGCTGCTCTTCTACTTCCTGTTCAGCCCGGCGGGCCTGGCCGGATGACCTCCTCGATGAGTCCTTTCGGATCGACCCGCAGGCGACCGGCGCACCGGGCCGGAATCGCCCTCGCCATGGCTTCATTGGTTCTGGCGGTCTCCAGACCGGGTCTGGCGCAGAGCGAAGCAGCCGCCGAGGCAGAGCCCGACTCCGTCCGACTGGATGACGCGTTTTTGAGCCTCCAGTGGTGGCATCCACTCATCGCCGGTGCGGCGGTCGGAGCCGTGATGCTCGTCGATGAACCCGTGCAGGAGTTCGTGCAGGACCACAGGTCGGAATTCAAGGACGACCTCGCGGACATCTTCGAGGAATT
>JAMJQL010000165.1 GCA_023554245.1 Gemmatimonadota bacterium | reverse complement strand
GTAGGTCAGGGTCAGACCGATGACCCGGCCCCTGGTCGCGTCTTCCCCCGCAGTGCCGGTAATCACCCCGGCCGTAATCGGTATCATCGGATAGATGCAGGGCGTGAGACTCGTCAGCACTCCGGCCCCGAACAGCAGCGGTAGCGCCAGAAGCGGACTCGTCTGAAGCGTGTCACCCAGACCGACCTGAACCAGGAACATCCGTTTCGTCTCCCGGGGCTCGAAGCTCGCAGTCGATTCTGAAACCGGTCGACTGAATTCGCGTCACGCAGTGGAAACCGGTCGGGGCTCCGTGAGTTCCCGATGGCACTCGCGGAAACCCGCGGATGCACGGCGACCGAATGTGGAACGGGCGCACCATCGGTGATAGATCTTACATGAAATAACGATAGTTAAATCAAGGTATGATAATTATATATAGTTCTATGCATCCAGAGGGATCGAATCCTGCATCCGTTCCGCCCGGTTCCACGACGCGGACCGGGAGGGCACTCTGCAGACTACCGTCGAGCGGCTGAGCTTCATTGACGTTGCACGGACCTGGGCTGTCGGACTGGCGCTGTTCGCGCACGGCGTTACGACCTTCGGTGGAATGGCAGCGCTGGGAACAAGCTCGCCTTTCGTCCAGCTTCTCGTGAGGACTGCTACTCCGACATTCATCTTCATGTTCGGGATGATGCTGGAGCTCGTGTACGCGCGGCGGGCCCGGGACGGGGGAATGGCCAACGTGTCCCGGCGACTCCTCTTGCGCAGTGCGCAGTGTTACGTGGGCTACCAGCTCACGGTGGTGGCCGCCGTCCTCGGCGGATGGCTGACTGCGGCGGAAGGCGCCGACGCACTCCTCTTCCTCGGCAAATCCCGGTTCGGAAACATCCTGCGCTTCTACAGCGTCGCGATGCTGCTCGCGATTCCAATCCTGCACGTCCGTCTTCGAGTCGGACCCCGAATCTACGGCTTGTTGCTGGCTGCGATCTGGTTGGGCGCCTTCGCACTGCGATCTGTCGATTCGATCGACGCGGGCTCACTGACGGCGCCGATCGGTATTCTGTTCGGGATTGGCGAGATGCGCGTGGGTCCCAGCGTGTGGCACGGGATGACGCTCACGCTCGCCGGGATGTTGATCGCAACCGGCCTGGAAGGATTCCGCCAGCCGGGATTCGATCTTCGTAAATTCTACCGGAATTCCGCCGCAGTGGTCGCCGCCAGCCTCACGATCGTCATCGGTCTCGTTGCGACTTCCTCTCTGTTCGAAGTGGCAAAGTCCTTCGCGTACTTCACCTATCGGTCACAGAATCACGTGGGCTACTACGCGATCGGCCTGATCGCGGCCGCCGGAACCCTGATCCTGTTTTCGATCGCGATCCCGCTTGGACGAGCCATGCCGGCCTGGACACGTGCGCCGCTCGCACTCGGCACCTCCTCCTTGCTCAGTTTCACCGCAGGCAACGTCGCCCTCAATCTCATGCCCGCGGGGGTCATCAGCGCGGGTTCCGTTTACCCGGTACTGGCATCGCTGGCGGTGATCGGCGCCGTGATGGTCCTCGTCAGTCGCCCGGCAGTCTCGAGAAGCTACCGCTTCGCTTCGCGACGCGCGGTCCAGTTTCGCCGTCCGCCCCGCTCGGGCTGAACCTGGTGGACGGGTGCCGCAACTCCTGTGGCGCCGCTACGCCATTTCGGCCGGCGTGGAATCATCGATCGGGTGGCGTTCGAGTCCCCAGTCGTCGGTCTTCTCGTACCCGAGCAGGGTGACGAGATCTCCATGACGCTCCTTGAACGCCGACATCACATCGGGATCGAAGTGGTTGCGCCAATCGCCCGGGGTGCCCTTTCGGTAGTGGCTCTTCACGTCCTCGTCGCCCGCCGTTCGCCCTCCCGCGAGCTTGTCGAAACGGTGCTCGTAGATGATTCCGAGCAGGGGCTCGGCGGGGAAATGTCGGATCGGGCTGTGCCAGCCGCTCAAACCCGGCACACGTTTCGCAGCCAGGTTGCGCGCGACATGTCGCCAGTGACTGAGCCTCGCAGCCTTGTCGAAATCGGCTGAATCGAGAATGCCCAGAAAGTCGAAGATTCTGAGAAAACCTTCGTAGGGTTTGCGGGTGAGCTCTTCCTGCCGGAGCTCGAGTGTGTCCGGTCGGTCGTAATCCCAGTCCCGCATCGCGTTGTAGGCGAAGTCGAGGAATTCGACCTCGAGTATCAGACCTTCGGTTTTCGACACGGACCCCAGCCGCTCCCGGTGCGGGATCAACTCGGGCCAGGCCTTTGTCGGATGACTGTGAAGATGCGAGAAGTACGCGGAGACGAGAAGGTCACGGGGATCCCTGACTACGTGAAACGCCCGGAATGGCGGAAGTCCGCCAATGTGCTTAGTCTCCGCGTTGACGTACGAGATCAATTGCGTACCGTGTTCTCGAACGTAGGCGGCGAGATCTCCGCCGAAATTCGTTTCGTCGTACAGGTAGGCGTGCTCGAGACCCGCGTGCCGCCCGAAGTCGCCGAGGATTCTGTGAATCCAGGTCGAGGCGCACTTGTGATGGCCGAAGAACGCCAGCAAGGGGAAATCCGTTTGCATCAGGCCTCCTGGAGGTCCTCTCTTTCGCCGCGGGCGGCCGGTTCGGTTCCTCCGGACCGGAGCCTCGCGACGAGGGTGCGTACCGGTCGAATAGAGCAGAATCCGTTCCACGGGAACAGGACCGGGTGGCTCGATTCGCGAGGATCGGGCTGAATGCGGCCGGACAGCAGCGCCGTGCAGATCCGGACGCCCCCGGACATACTGGCAGTCTCGGCCCTGCCGGTCCTGCCGGTTACGGACGGAGCGACGCTCCGGATCGCCGAGATTCTGAAGGGCATTTCGCCCCGCTACCACATCCGGCTGGTGGCCCCTGCGCCCCGTGTCGCCGGTGAAGACTACGCGACCATCGGCGTGGCGGAGTCGATACCGGTCGAGCTGGAAGGGCGCTGGACCTACCTGCCGAACCAGTACACGGTGGAGCCTCTCATTGAAGCCGTCAGGTCGGAAATCCGGCGGCGTCGGCCTTCGGCCCTGCTGCTCTGGCCGGGCACGGAGTTCCTCGTCGCCGACCTGGACGACCCGCCCCCCGTGATACTGGACCGGATCGATTGCGAGACGCTGCTGGCCTGGCGCCGTCTGAAACGGGCGCGGACTCCACGCGGTATCCTCGCTGCCCTCAGCCATTTGAGAGTCTTCTACCAGTACGAGAAGGCGGTAGCCCGTGATCCCGCGGCGGTAATGGTCGTCGGGGAGGCCGATGCCCGCAGTCTGTCGCGCGTCTCGGGGAGCCCGAACGTGCACGTGGTGCCGAACGGGGTCGAATTGGGGCCGGAGCCGGATCCTGATCGATTGACCGAGAACCCGACGGTCGCGTTCACGGGGGTGATGAGCTATCCGCCGAACATCGATGCGGCCAGCTACTTTGCCACGAGCATCTGGCCGCGGGTGCGAAGAGCCGTGCCCGATGCGGTATTCCGGGTCATCGGCCGCTCACCCGTGCCCGAGATCATAGCACTCGGCGAATTGGAACGTGTGGAGGTGACCGGCGAGGTTCCCGACTTGCGCGAGGAACTTGAGACGTCCTGGGCCGCCGTCGCCCCGATGCGAAAGGGCGCCGGGATCAAGAACAAGATCCTCGAAGCCTGGGCCGCGGGAGCGCCGGTGGTCATGACACCGCTGGCGACCAACGGTCTCTATGCCCGCGAACGGTTCACGGAGCTCGTACGCGACCGGCCGGAAGATTTCGCCGACCGGGTCATCCGGCTACTCACGGACGAAGGATATCGGCGCTACTGGTCGGAGCAGGCACGCGAGGCTGCTCGCGTGCAGAGCTGGTCGTCCGTTGCCGAGTCTGTGACCAGCCACATCGAGTCGGTTCGCCTTCGTACGGAAGACTGACACGACTGGCGAGCCCCGTCAGAAATCCCAGCCGAACAGGATAGTCACCGACTTCTCAGTCAATTCGCTGAGCTCGCCTATGAGTGTGCGGCCCGTGTGGAGCTCGAGTGCGATCCGGCCCTGCTGACCCGGACGGCCGGCTGGAATCAGCAGGGCCCCCTGCAGGGTGAACTCCGGCCTGTACGACTCCTCCTGGTAGAATTGCAGGTCCGTAGCGACGTGCCACCCGAAGATGCCGAAAACGGTGCGGCGCGGTTCCCGGTACTGGGCACCCAATTGTCCGTACAGGCTGCGCTGACGCTCAGCACCGTCGTGCGTATCCACTCCGAACTCGGCATACACGGCGGTCGACGTGGGCTTCGTCCAGGCCAGACCCAGCGTCAGGTCCTCCCGGGTGTAGCCGATTCTCTCGCGCCCCGTGCGCTCGATGAACTCGTCGCCGAGGTGGCTGGACAGGTGCCGGTAGTGAAGCTTCACCGCCCAGCCGGCGTCGAAGCGCCAGGCGATGTTGGCTCCATACCAGCCATCCCAGCCAATGTTCTCGAGGCTCTGTGTACGATCGAACTGACCGAAGAACCCTCCCTCGACAGCCAGCTCCCACGCCTGTCCGTCCGATTCCGTATAACGAAGGATCGGAATCCGTTCCCCGAGTCTGATGTCGATCCGCTCTCCGCCACTGTCATACAGACGATCGAGGTCACTCTCGAGCACGAACATGAATCCGGCCGACATTTGCGGCCGTCGGGGGTCTGCCAGGTAGTCGGGATACAACTGGCCCACCGGTCCGAACTTCCAGCCAGTCACTTCCTGCGCGCTTCCGGGCAGAGCGCTGGCTGCAAGCAGAAAGCTGAAGAGTCTGAGCCGCACGGCACCTCCCGATCGCTCCCGAAACTCAGGTTTGCACGAACGAACTCAAAGATCGGGACGCGCGAGGCGACGCGCACCCCTGAT
>JAMJQL010000164.1 GCA_023554245.1 Gemmatimonadota bacterium | reverse complement strand
GCCCCCAGGTCGAGTGCGTCTTCCACCGACAGTTCGTCGTTCCGTCGCACGGTCACCTCGGCGCCCAGACAGGCGAGGGCCTGGACCAGGTTCCAGGTGAAGGAATCGTAGTTGTCCAGTACGAGCGCATGCGGCGTCGATTCCGATCTCCTTCTGTCGTTCACAGTCCTCCTCCTGCCAGCTCGAGCGCCGCATCCAGCGCGGCGCCCTTGGCCAGAATCTCCTCGTGTTCCCGCTGCGGAATGCTGTCGGCGACGATGCCCGCACCGGCCTGGAAGGCGTAGCGACCGTCGCTGAACTCGAGCGTCCGGATCGCGATCGCCTGGTCCATCGATCCCCCGGCGCCGAAGTAGCCCACCGTACCGGCGTACAGCCCTCTGGGCCCCGGCTCCAGCTCGGATATCAGTTCGCAGGCGCGGATCTTGGGCGCCCCCGACACGGTGCCCGCCGGAAATGCGGCGGCGAACAGGTCGAGAGCGTCGTGCTCCGGGCCGAGCACCCCCGTCGTTCCGCTGACCATGTGCATCACGTGGCTGTAGCGTTCGATCGAGCGATACGGCTCGACTCGGATGGTGCCCGGGACGGCGACCCGGCCCAGGTCGTTTCTCGCCAGGTCCACCAGCATCACGTGCTCGGCGTTCTCCTTCGGATCGGCGAGGAGCTCTTTCTCCAGCGCCGCGTCTTCCTCGGGGTCGAGGCCCCTTCGCCGGGTGCCGGCGATCGGCCGAAGGGCTGCCTGGCGCCCCTCGAGTCGGACCAGCGCCTCGGGAGACGACCCGGCCACGCAACGATCTCCGAGATCGAGGAAGTACATGTAGGGAGACGGATTCAGCAGGCGAAGTGCCCGGTAGACCTCGAAGGGATCGATGTCCGTCTCACCCCCGAACCGAATCGAAAGCACCAGCTGAAACACGTCGCCCGCCCGGATGTGGTCCTTCGTCCGATCGACCGCGGTCAGAAATCGGCCGGTCTCGAATTCAGGGATCGGACGGGATACGGCTCCGCCCGACTTCCGGCGCGGAATCGGACCGGCGAGGGCGCGGACGATCTCCCTGCGCAGAGCGAGCCGCTCGGATTCGGAGCCTTCGTGGAGCAGAGCGGCCCGGCGGGTCAGATGGTCGAACACGATCACCGAGCGAGGGGCCATGTAGGCGGCCTCGGCCGCGCCCCCGGGGAGCGGCCCGGTCGCGAGCTTCTCCATCCGTCGCATCAGCTCGAATCCGGTGACACCGACCAGGCCCCCTTTGAACGGGACGGGTGGGGCCGAGCCATTTCGGCCACCGGCTTCCAGCTGTCCTCCTCCGACGGGATCGGCCGAGAGATGAGGAGCGGCGGCGACCGCCTCGCGCAGCAGGCCGAGGAGAGTTTCCCGGTCGGTCGGCGCGGCTCGCGAGCTTCCGTTCAGCGAAGCTCGCCCGTTCTGGATCATGAAGTCGAGAGCGCTGCCGAGACCGATGAACGAGTATCGGGCCAGGCGCTCGGCTCCCTCTACACTCTCGAGCAGGAATCTCGGCTCGAACGGGGCCAGCTTCAGGTATGCGGATACCGGTGTGTCCAGGTCCGCCGCGATGTCGAATTGCCGGGTCATGCGATTCCAGGGCTGTCACCGCAGGACGCAGGAAGGGGGATGCGAAAAACCCCACCTCCGTGCGCCCGGGGGTGGGGTTCTCGATCCGTGTTCGGTTACCGCAGGATCAGCTGGACTCCACCTCCGCGCACACGTGCGTCCACCGCCACCACCAGCCGGAGGCGCATACGTGCAGGGCGAGTCCCTCGTTGATCCGCAGCATGCACCTGTTTTACGACTCCCTGATACGGGCGTCAAGCCGCGTTCGGATCGGCCCTGAACGGGGCGACCCGAAATCACCCTGCGAGCGCCGGAATTCCAGGGTATCTTCCGGGCCGTCGTCGCACATCGTCGCGGCACGAATGCATATGGCTCGAGCGAAAGAGAGAACAGGTGGCTGGAAACGACGGGACCCTGGCAGTGGTTCACGAGCCCGAGCACTCGAGATTCGCCGTTCATGCCGAGGGGCGAACGGCCGTGCTGGACTACCAGCGGGTCGGGGAGCGCCTGGTATTGCCGCACACGGGCGTGCCTCGCGAACTCGAAGGACGGGGGATCGGCAATCAGCTCGCGAAGGCCACGCTGGACTGGGCCCGCGAGGAAGGACTGCGGGTGGTGCCGATCTGTCCCTTCGTCCGAGCCTACCTGCAGCGTCACCCGGAGTACGCGGACCTGTTGACGCGGGCGGAGCCCTCGTGAGGGCGGCAGCGGGGTGGATCACCGTCGGAGTCGCTCTGCTCGGAATCGGGTGCAGCCAGACGGAGTCGGGGTCGGCCGACGCTGCTGACCGGATCGAGCTCGAGCGCCTCGAGCAGGGCATTCGTGACCTGGCCGCGGACTCCATGGGCGGTCGGGCTCCGGCGTCGGTCGGCGAAGACCGTACGATCTCGTACCTGGTGCGCCGTTTCGGCGAGATCGGGCTGGAACCGGGTGGGCGGGACGGAAGCTGGACGCAGGAGGTCTCTCTCGTTTCGCTCGAAGCCGACATGGGGGCCGGCGCCGCCGTCCTCGGCCACGAAACCGCGCAGAGTCTCGAGCCGGGCGTCGACTTCGTCGCGGTTGCGGGTGGTGTCGCGAGCGAGGTCGATCTGGATGCATCGCCACTGATTTTCGCCGGGTACGGCATCGTGGCACCGGAGCTCGAGTGGAACGACTACGACGGGCTCGATCTCCGCGGCCGGACGGTCGTCGTGCTCGTCAACGATCCGGGCTATGCGACGGGTGACGAGCGATTCGGTGGTCGGACCATGACCTACTACGGCCGCTGGACCTACAAGTACGAGGAGGCGAAACGACAGGGCGCCGCGGGCATCATGATCGTCCACCAGGAGGGACCGGCCGGATATCCCTGGGCGGTGGTGAAGTCGGGCTGGTCGGGACCGCAATTCATGCTCGCCTCCGACGAGAGCGAATCGGAGGCGCTCGTGCAGGGCTGGATTTCCGAGCAGACGGCACGGTCGCTCTTCGAACGAAGCGGATTGGACTTCGACTCACTCGCGGCCGCTGCAGGACGTGACGACTTCCGACCCGTGATGCTGGAGCAACGCCTCACGCTCGCGCTCAGAAACGACGTGAAGCGCTCCGTGTCACGCAACGTACTGGCCCGGCTGCCTGGCCGGGCACGCCCGGAAGAGCACGTCATCTACATCGGACACTGGGATCACCTCGGAATCGACGCGAGTCTGGAGGGGGACACGATCTACAACGGAGCGCAGGACAACGCTTCGGGAATTTCGGGTCTGCTCGAACTGGCCGAGGCGTTCAGCTCCTTGCCGAGGCCCCCCGAGCGCTCGGTCCTGTTTCTCGCTCTCACGGCGGAAGAGCAGGGACTGCTCGGGTCGCGGCACTATGCCGCAGACCCCGCCTGGCCGCTGAGTGAATCGGTAGCCGTGATCAACGTCGATGGTCTCAACATCTTCGGGCCGACCAGGGACATCGTCGTGGTCGGCCATGGCCGGTCGGAGCTCGATGCGGTCGTGGCCGTGGCCGCGGCGAATCGCGATCGGACGTTGAGGCCCGATCCGGAGCCCGAGAAGGGCTATTTCTTCCGCAGCGATCACTTCGAGTTCGCCAGGCGTGGCGTGCCTTCGCTCTTCCTCGGCGCGGGACTCGAGGATCTGCGTTATGGAGAAGACTGGGCGCGTGCCCGGCACGAGCAGTATACGGCCGAGCGTTATCACAAACCGGGCGACGAGTGGGATCCGACCTGGAATCTGGAGGGCGCGGTCGAGGACCTCCGGCTGATGTTCGATGTCGGCCTGCTGCTCGCGGATTCGGACGACTGGCCGGCATGGGTGGAGGGATCCGAGTTCCGTCAGATACGTGAC
>JAMJQL010000163.1 GCA_023554245.1 Gemmatimonadota bacterium | reverse complement strand
ATGTCCTTGCGGACGCCGGTTTTCAAGACCGGTGCATTAGCCGTTCTGCCACCCCTCCGAATCGGCCCGCAACCCATATAACCGGGCCGCTAGCCGGCGCCGGAAGATAGATCACTGAAACACCACCCGCGAGTTTCGCGTATACTCAGGCGTCAACCGAGCTGACTTTTCAGCCGGCCACGAGCCTGCGGATGCCACGGAATGCGCCGCACGGATGGGCCGGCTACCGCGAAGGGATAGTGACTTGAGGAAAGTACTGCTGGTCTTCGGCCTGGAAATCGCTCGCAGGGTGCTCAAGCGAGTGCTGCGCGTCTGACCCGAGCCGTCTGCTGATCCGACTCCGGGCCGCACCTTCAGCGGGCGGTCTGGTATCGGCCTCCTCCCCCGCCGTCAGGGGATGATTTCCAACTCGGTGTCCACTGACACGTCCATACGCAGCGAATGGAACACGCTGCAGTACTTCTCGAGTGAGAGATCCACGGCGCGTTGAGCCCTCGCCTTCGCGACGTCGCCTTCAATTCTGAATCTCAGGAACAGCGCCGTGACGGCCCGCGGCACCTCGTCGCGCCGCTCCGCGCCGACTTCGACGCTCATCGCCCGGATCTCCTGGCGTCCCTTCTGCAGAATATCGACCACGTCGATCGCCGTGCAGGCGCCCACCGACTCGAGCAGGAGGTTCACCGGCGAGGGTCCGACCTGGCCATCGCCATCGATCACCGTGCGCGCTTCGTCGGCACGGCCTTCGAATCGGAACTCTCCCTTCCACTCCAAATGCACTGTCTGCATAAAAATACCTGTTATTGTTGAAGTCGTTTGTGAGAACGGGAGCCGGGGCCGCGATCCGGGACTCACGCTTTCGTCTCCAACGGGCCGGGGCGAAGATAGACCCGCCCGAGCATGCGATACAAGCGCCATTGGCGGTCTCGATATGAATCAGCACAGTCAGGAGAACGGGATGAAGGCTCACACGCGGTATCTGACCCTGGAAGTGCCCGAGCGGATGATGTTCATCAACATCACGCCGCAGGTCGACGAGGAAGTCCTCGCCAGTGGCGTGCGGGAGGGGCTCTGCCTCGTCAACGCGATGCACATCACCGCCAGCGTGTTCATCAATGATGATGAGCCGGGCCTGCACCGGGACTACGAGGTATGGCTGGAGGAGCTGGCGCCCTTCGACCCCAGCCCGGAACGATACCACCACAATCGGACCGGAGAAGACAACGCGGATGCGCATCACAAGCGTCAGATCATGGGTCGCGAGGTCGTGATCGCGATCACCGGCGGCCGGCTCGACTTCGGCCCCTGGGAACAGATCTTCTACGGAGAGTTCGATGGCCGCCGGCCGAAACGAATTCTGATCAAGATTATCGGCGATTAGCCCCGGACTGGCTCCGGCGCGCCTCGCCGCGCATCTTTGTGCGCGCGTCCAGGCGGCGATCGAGCGCTCCGGGACGGAATTTCAGGCACATCGGAGGATGAATGCGAGTGATGGATCATATTCGAACCGGGCTGGTCGCCGCGGCCGCCCTTGGAATCATGGCGGCGCCGGGGAGCGCCCAGGAACTGTCGCAGGTTTGCGGAGAGATCGCCGATGTGGGACATGGCGACTGGGCCGAGTTCACCATGGAGGGACCCCAGGCGGCGCAAGTCAGCGGAGTCCGATTCGCGCTGATCGACCGTGGTGATCCCTCCGAGCTCTGGTTCGAGCTGAAGGCGGAGACGGTTCAGGGCGAGCAGGTCGTGCAGCTCCAGGTGCCCGGATTCCCCTTCAAGGGCGATCAGGTGACGGCGGGAATCGTGCAGGCCATGCAGATGCCGCCGATGAAGATGCCCGACCAGATGCTGTCGATGATGCAGCAGCAGATGCAGTCCAACCCGATGCTCGACGTGGCTGAGCAGTGTCTCGCAGCGACGCTGGTGGGCGAGGAGACGGTAGAGACGCCGGCCGGATCGATGACGGCGTGGCACATCAAGGCGGCCGATGGAAACGATGCATGGGTGAGCGGCGACGTTCCGTTCGGGATCATCAAGGGTAGCGGCGGGGAAGGTGCCGGCGGCGGCACCATGCTGCTGACCGGGTACGGCAGCGATGCCACCTCCTCGATCACCGGGGAGCCGCAGGACATGCCGGCCATGCCCGGAATGGCGCCGCAGGACTGACGAAGAGGCAGTGACCGGGACTGGCGGGGACACCGCCAGTCCCACCCCTGCCCGCGGGGGATCGAATGAACAGCCGAAGAGAGTTCCTCGGATCGATCGGCGTGCCGGCATTCGCCGCGGCTGCCGGCATACCCCTCTTCCCTCCTCGACCGAACGCTTCAGCTCGACTGCAGGACGTGCTGGATACCCGTCACGAGAACCTCGTGGCTGCCGCCAGCGATGAGGAATTCTGGGGAGAGATCGCTCGTTCCTTCACGGTGGACCGCAGTCTGGTCAACCTGAACAATGGCGGCGTCAGTCCCTCTCCCGCTTTCGTTCAGGACGCGATGAAGCGGCACCTCGACTACTCCAACGAGGCGCCGGTCTACACCATGTGGCGGATCCTCGAGCCGCAGCGCGAAGCGGTGCGGAAGCGACTGGCTCGCGAGTGGAGCGTCGACGCGGAAGAGATCGCTCTGACCCGGAACGCCTCCGAGGGTCTACAGATCTGTCAGCTGGGATTCGATCTCGAGAGAGGCGACGAGGTCCTGACCACGAACCAGGACTATCCCCGCATGCTTACGACTTTCCGTCAGAGAGAACGACGGGAGGGCATCGTGCTCAAGGAGATCTCGATCCCCGTCCCTGCCGAGGACCCCGAGGAGATCGTGCACCGGTTCGAGGCTGCGATCACGCCGCGAACGAAGTTGATCCTGGTCTGCCACGTGATCAACCTCACGGGCCAGATCCTCCCGGTCCGTGATGTCGTCGAGCTCGGAAGGCGTAACGGAATCCCCGTCATTGTGGACGGCGCGCATGCGCTCGCCCATTTCGACTTCACCCTGGCCGAGCTCGAGTGCGACTACTACGCCGTCAGTCTTCACAAGTGGCTTTGCGCGCCTCACGGCACCGGCCTTCTTTACGTCCGCCGTGAGCGGATCGAAGACCTCTGGCCGATGCAGGCCGCTGAAGAGAGGCTCGATGCCGACATCAGGAAGTTCGAGGAGATCGGCACCCATCCGGCGGCCAACTACCTGGCGATCGCCGAGGCGCTGACCTTCCACCAGGCGATCGGTGCGGCCCGTAAGGAAGCGCGCCTCCGCTACCTGCGCGACAGCTGGGCCCGACCGCTGCTCGATCTGCCGGGCGTGACTCTGCATACGAGTCTCGATCCCAGGTATTCCTGCGGCTTCGCGACCGTGGAGATCGAGGGAATCGAGCCTGCCGAGTTGACCTCGTGGCTCTGGCGAGAGCACCGGATCATCACGACACCGATCGTGCATCCGGAATTCCGCGGAATCCGCGTCTCCTCAAGCGTTTACACGACGCCGGAAGAGATCGGGCGATTCGTGGATGCGATGACCCGGGCGGCACGCCGGGGGATCGAAGCCTGAGCCCGAGCGGCCCGCGGTGACGCCGGCGGCCCGACTCGCCGAGTGGCTGGACGTCCGCCCCAACGAGATCCGGCTGGTCGTACTGGCCTTCGCAGGCGCATTCCTGATGATGGCATTCGTGGTGCTCTCCCGGGCGCTCCGCGAAGCATTCTTCCTCGAGATTTTCGATGCCTCCTCGCTGCCTTACGTGGGCGGTGCGGCCATCGCCCTCGGCCTCGCCGCCGCGACGATCTTCAGCCGCGCCGTGTCGGTCCGCCATCCCCAGTCGGTGATGCGCGTTACGATCGCCGGCCTGGCCGTGGCGATTCTCGCCATGCACCCGTTCCTCGACGACGACGGAACGCTGATCGTAGCCTTCTACCTGCTGACCGCGGTCGGCACTCTTCTCCTGACCTCGGGCTTCTGGCTCGTGGTCAGCGAGCTGTTCGCGGTCCGGGAGGCCAAGCGTCTGTTCGGCCTCGTCAGCGCCGGGGGCACGCTCGGATTGCTGGCGGCCGGACTTTCGATGCGACCATTGCTGGGCCAGTTCCAACCACGCGACCTGCTCTTCGTTCTGGCAGGACTTCTCGGCCTGGCACTGGTCGTCAACGAGGCATTTCCTCGGGATCGCCTGGGTAGAACTGCCACGGGTCGAGAACCCGTGTCCCCCACCACGTTCGGCCAGGGTCTCCGACTGATCGGCTCGACCTCGCAGGTCCGGCTCATAGCGATCATCTTTCTGCTGGTCGGTGCCGCGAGCGCGATCGTCGATTTCCAGTTCAAGGAAGCGGTCCAGGCTTCGTTGGGCCGGGGCCCGGACATGGCCGTGTTCTTCGGCGATTTCTACGCCTGGACCGGCGGTCTCGCCCTGCTGGTTCAAGTCCTGCTGACGACGCGGCTCCTGGCCTCTCTCGGCGTCGCGGGAAGCGTCGCACTGGTTCCCCTGGTCGTGGCGTTCGGGTCGGTCGGCATGCTGATCATTCCGAGTCTGGCTGTCGCGACGGGTCTGCGCGGCGCCGACTCGACACTCCGCAAGTCCGTGTTCCGATCGGTCATGGAGTTCCTCTGGGTGCCGGTCCCGAACCATCTGCGTCGCCGGACGAAGACCTTCGTGGACTCGGTCGCGGACGCGCTGGGTGAGGGGCTCGGTGTCCTGATCGTTTTCCTCTGGGTGACCCTGCCCGGACTTCCCTCCCGCTGGCTCTCGGTTTTCGTGATCGGCATCTGCACGGTACTGCTCGTTTTGTCCGGGAGAATAGGAACCGAGTACTTCCGGACCCTGCGATCCCGACTCGCCGGCGACGGGGTCGACGGGACTCTCGCCGCGGCGACCGGTGCCCGAGGCCACACGCTCAGCCGGCTCGACATCACGCGGGTCCTGAAGACGAGCGGCCTTTACCCGGAAGAAACGGCGGACCTGGCTGCTTCCCGAAGTAGCCAGGTCGATCGAGTCGGTCGCGCCGAGCGTGGGGAGAGCGACGATCCCGAGACCGTGCTGCGCTCGCACGATGTGGCCCGGATCACCGATCTTCTTCGCGAGGGAGGTGCGACGGATCCCGACCTCGTCCCGGCTCTGGTCCGCCTTCTTGCCCGTGACAGACTTCTCGACTCGGTCACTCGCGTGGTCGTCGAGATCGGCGATACGGCGATCCCCGAGCTCGCGAACATGCTGGCCGATGAGAGCGCCGACTTCGTAATCCGGCGACGGCTTCCCAGAGTGCTCGCACACATCCCCGATCCAGCCGCGGAAGAGGCGCTCGTCGAGGCACTCGAGGCCAACCGGTTCGAGATCCGCTATCGGGCTGCCGTCGCTCTGGCCCGGAGACGACGCCTGGGCCTGCCGGGTGTGCCGGATCGGGCGCAGAAGCGGGTGTGGAGCGCCATCCGTTCCGAACTCGGCCGAGGACGGGCCGTATGGGAGCTGGCGCGACTTCTGGATGACGTGGACCCCGATCCGTTCGTCGAACGACGTCTCGGCGAGCGCGGCCAGCTGAGCCTGGAGCACGTATTCCGGATGCTGGGCCTGGTGGAAGACTCGGACGCGATCAGATCCGCCTGGAAGGCGATTCTCTCCGATCAGCCCGAGGCACGGAGCTTCGCACTCGAGTATCTGGACCAGGTGCTCCCGAAGGACGTCCGGAGCCGGCTCTGGCCTTTCATCGGCGACATGAGCGCCGACCGGGAACGAAGGGCGATCCGGCCCCTGGACGACGTGGTGGCAGACCTGGTGCGCACCGGTGCCACCCTGTTCGGCGAGGGTGAGGACCGGCTGGCGCTCCGTCGCTACCTCGACGGAAGCCGACCGGACGATTCGCCCGACGGTGAAGCGGAATGAACAGATCGACCTGCCCTCCAGGCTAGCCGGAGGAGGTCTCCTTCCGCGGCCTCAAGCGTGACCTCCAGCCCCTCGACGCCAGGAAGTGCTGCACACGGGGGTACTCTCCCTCGACGAGACAGGCCTGAACCCTGCTCTCCGCGACTCGATCGAGGGCCGTCACGCGCTCGTGCTGGCGCAGATGCTCGGCCCAGGAGTCCACCATGAACACCTCGATGTGCCGATCCGGGTCGGCTGAGTCTACGAACAGGTCCCAGAAATACGCCCCGCTGCGGCGGCGGCGGCGTCTGAGGTCGGACATCGCGACCTCGAATTCACGCAACTTCCCGGGATCGACCTGGTAGCCGACCGAAACGAGCACCGGGCCTTCCTCGGGCTCGATCGGCTCCGCAACAGTCGGAGCCGGCCAGTGGCGAGTAGGCGCGAGATCCAGTCCTACCGTGTTCTTGATCCGGAACCGATATCGGGCGCCAGTCCCCACGATGACCGCGACCCCCGCCAGCACGATCGTGACAGTGAGTCCGATCTGACTCGCCACGGCACCCCAGAGCATGCTTCCCAGCGTCGAGGCGAGGAAGAAGACAAGAACGAAGAGTGCCATCCCGCGGGCGCGCACCCAGCCCGGCAGGACGGTCTGGGCCGCCGTGTTCAGGGTAGTGAGGATGTGCAACCAACCGATCCCCGCGATCCACGACAACACGAGGAACGCGGGCCAGAGGCGAACGAACGCGATGCCGATCATCGCCGACCCGAAGAACAGCGTCCCCGTCGTTGCGATCCGATCCAGAGACAGGCGCTCCCGCAACCTCCCGAGCGTGAGCGCTCCGGTCACCGCGCCCAAACCGAAAGCCGCCAGGATCCAGCCGTACCCGGCGGCGTCAGTTCCGAGTTCGACTCGCGCGATCAGGGGAAGGAGCGCCCACAACGCACTCGCGGGAAGGACGAACAGGCCGAGCCGGACGAGCACCGCGTTCATCTGTGGCGTATGCCTGGCATAGCGGATTCCTGCCCGCAACGCGCCCACGAACTGCTCGGCCGGACCTGCTCCCGTCGCGATCGGTCGCTTCCAACCGGCGACAACGGTCACCACACCGAGGTATGTGACGGCGTTGAGCAGGAAGGCCGCTCCGGCCCCGGCACCGGCCACCAGCAATCCACCAGCGGCCGGGCCCACGGCCCGGGCCAGGTTCACCCCGAGGCCGACCAGATCGATCGCGGCCGGAAGCTGTCTCTGCGGGACGAGCTCAGGCAGGACAGCGCGCCAGGCGGGCTGCATCAACGCTCCGCCCGTACCCATGAGGAAGGTGAATACGAGCAGCAGCGCCGGCGTGGTTCCACCGGTTACGGTCAGCAGGCCCAGCACCACCGCACTGACCATCAGCCAGAGCTGCGAGGCGAGCAGCACCCGACGCCGATCGAGAACATCGGCCAGCACCCCTGCCGGCAGAACGAAGAGGAACATCGCGAGGCCGGCGGACGCCTGCACGAGCGAGACGAGTACCGGTGTGGGAGCGAGGTCGGTCATCAGCCACGCCGCGCCGACCTGGTGGATCCAGGTCCCGATCGCGGAGAATACGTTCGCGATCCACAGCGCCCGGAACGTCCGGTTCCTCAGCGGCGCCCACTGCGATTCTCGATCCGGCGCCGCTTCCGGCTCCAGTCCGGCGCCCTCCCCCGACTCGGCTTCGACTACTCGCAGGGTCGCCCGCTCCGGCGGCCACCGGTTCCCAGCATCGGAATCCGGATGCCGGACTCCCTGGCCACCTCGATCGCCTCTTCGTATCCCGCGTCGGCATGGCGAACCACGCCCATTCCGGGATCGGTCGTGAGGACTCTCTCGAGCCTTCGCTCCGCCGACACCGTACCGTCGGCGACGATCACCTGGCCGGCGTGCTGGCTGAAGCCGATGCCCACTCCACCGCCATGGTGAAAGCTGACCCAGGTCGCTCCTCCGACCGCGTTGATCATGGCGTTGAGGATCGGCCAGTCGGACACTGCATCGGTCCCGTCCTTCATCGACTCGGTCTCGCGATTCGGGCTGGCGACCGAGCCACAGTCCAGGTGGTCCCGTCCGATCACGATCGGGGCGCTCACCTCGCCCCGGGCGACCATCTGGTTGAACCGGTGCCCGGCGCGGCACCGGTCACCGTAGCCGAGCCAGCAGATTCGCGAGGGGAGGCCCTGGAAATGAATTCGCTCCCGTGCCATGTCCAGCCATCGGTGCAGGTGGCGATCCTCGGGAAACAGGGCCTTGATCGCCTCGTCGGTCCGGTAGATGTCCTCCGGGTCACCCGAGAGCGCCGCCCATCGGAACGGGCCCTTGCCCCGGCAGAACAGCGGCCGGATGTAGGCCGGCACGAAGCCCGGATAGTCGAACGCATCCCTCACGCCGTGATCGAAGGCTCGCTGCCGGAGATTGTTCCCGTAGTCGAACACCTCGGCGCCCGCGGCCTGAAAGGCGAGCATCGCCCGAACGTGTCGAGCCATCGCATCCATCGATCGCGCGGCGTACGTCTTCGGATCGTCCCGCCTGAGGGCGTCGGCCTCCGCGACCGAAAGGCCCTCGGGAACGTACATCAGCACGTCGTGCGCCGGCGTCTGGTCTGTCACGATATCGGGCCGGAATCCGCGCTCCACGAGCGCGGGCAACACGGTGGCGGCGTTGCCGATCAGTCCGACCGAGAGGGCCTCTCCCGCGTCCCGCGCCGCCTCGCAGGTCCGCACAGCTTCGTCGAGGTCGTCCAGCACCCGGTCCACATACCGGTGCTCGCGCCGTCGCTCGGCCTTCGCGGGATCCACCTCCACCACCAGCGCTACGCCACCGTTCATCGTTACGGCCAGCGGCTGCGCGCCCCCCATTCCTCCCAGCCCCGCGGTCAACGTGATCGTACCGGCGAGGCCGTCTCTCCCCTGCTGCGCGGCGAGAGCGCCCAGTGTCTCGTAAGTGCCCTGCAGGATCCCCTGCGTGCCGATGTAGATCCACGAGCCGGCGGTCATCTGGCCGTACATCATCAGCCCCTTTGCGGCCAGATCGTCGAAGTGCTCCTGCGTGGCCCAATGGGGCACGAGATTCGAGTTCGCGATCAGCACGCGTGGCGCGTCCCGGTGCGAATAGAACACCGCCACGGGTTTTCCCGACTGGACGAGAAGGGTCTCGTCGTCTCCCAGCTCGCGCAGGCTGCGAACGATCGCGTCGAAGCAATCCCAGTTCCGGGCGGCCTGTCCACGTCCGCCGTAGACGACCAGGTCCTCGGGGCGCTCGGCCACTTCCGGGTCGAGGTTGTTCATCAGCATCCGGAGCGCCGCCTCCTGCTGCCAGCCCTGGCAGGAGATCTCCGTGCCACGGGGGGCGCGGATCTCGCGCGGCCCGCTCGCTTCGCTCATCCGTGTACCACCTTTCCTCGCTTGATCACGGTCCGCACCGGATTGTGTCCAATCCGGTAAACCATCTCCTCCAACGACGCTACATCCCATACCTGCAGGTCGGCCAGCGCACCGGGGGCCAGGGTGCCGCGGTCCGCGAGCCCGCAGGCCGTGGCCGCCCCCGCCGTGGCCGCGAGGATCGCCTCCTCGGGCGACAGGCCATTGACCCGGCAGGCAAACTGCACCACGAGCGGCATCGATGCCGTGTACCCGCCCGGGCAGAGATCCGTCCCCAGGCCCACGGTGAGGCCGGCTTCGAGCCACATTCGCGCGTCGATGGGTCGAGGGTGCTTCACCGCGAAGTCGATCAGGGGCATCAGGACGGCCGTCACGCCAGCCGCGGCCATCGCCTCCAGGTCATCGCGCGTCGCGTAGTTCAGGTGATCGGCCGACACGCACCCGAGCCCGGCGGCCACGCCCGCTCCACCCGTGCGGGCGTACTGCTCGGCGTGGATCTTCGGCGACATGCCGGCCGAGACACCGGCCTCGAGCACGCGCTCCGCATCCTCCGGCGTGAACCAGCCGTCGTCGCAGAATACGTCGCAGAAGCGGGCCAGGTCGAGCCGGGCGACCTCCGGAATCTGCTCCGCCACCACCTCGTCCACGTACCGCTTCCGGTCGGTTTCGGGCGGGATGTCGTGCGCCCCCATGAAGGTGCTCAGCAGATCGACCGGGTGCTCGGCGTCCAGCCAGCGATTCACTTCCAGAAGCTTGACCTCATCCGCCGTCGTGAGGCCGTACCCGCTCTTGCTCTCGGCCGTCGTGGTGCCGTGCACCAGCATCTCGTCGAGCCGCGGGCGGGCGGCCGCGGCCAGCTCCTCGCGGCTCGCGCGGCGCGTGGCCTCGACCGTGGCCAGGATACCGACCGGGATGCCAAGCGCCTCCGTCTCCGCGCGCGTTCGGGTGAGCCGGGCAGCGTACTCCCGCATACGACTGCCGCCGAACACCAGGTGCGTATGGGCGTCCACGAACCCGGGGGCTACGACTCCGCGTCTCGCGTCCAGGAATCGGGCCCCATCCAGACCGACCGCGCGCCGTACCTCGGACTCAGGTCCCACTGCGATCACCCGGTCTCCGGAGATCGCGACCGCGCCGCCCGGAATCCGATTCAGGACCGAGGCCCGGTCCGAGCCCCGTGAACCGGTAATCAGCTCCGAAGCACCGCTGATCAGAAGATCGGCGGCAGGAAGCGAACCCTCACCCGTCATCACGCCAGCAGCGCCGTCTCGACGACCTGCTCCGTCGTGAAGTCGTGGACCTGCAGGTAGAACTTCACGACTTCCTCCAGCGCGCCCAGCGGCACCGGCCCGATCAATTCGGTTCCGGCGACCGCGACTCCGTACCTGGCAGCCTCAGACCGGACCGTCTCGAGCACCCTGTGGATCGGAGTCTCGGTGTAGTTCACGAGGTTCATCGACACCTGCACCATCCCTCGCTCCTCGAGAGCGAATCCCATGCCTCGGACCGCCTTGTAGCCTCCGTTGATGTGCCTGACGGCCCGAGCGATCGTCTGGGCGATCTCCACATCATCGGTTCGGAGATTCACGTTGAAGGCGATCAGCGGAAAACGGGCTCCTGTGACCGTCGCACCCGCCTTCGGATTGAACTCCGCCGGACCTTCGTCCGGAGCCCATGCGGGGTCCTCGAGCTTCTCCTCGAGCGCCTCGTACTGGCCCTTCCGGATCTTCGGCAGGCTCTTTCGCTCGGGCCGCGTCGCCGCGTCCTCGTAGTAGTAGACCGGCACGCCACGTCCTCCGAGCCAGGCCCCGAAGCTCCGCGCGATCTCGACCGCCCGTTCGGTTGTCACATCCCGGATCGGGATGAACGGAACCACGTCCAGCGCGCCCTGACGCGGGTGCTCGCCCTCGTGCTCGCGCATGTCGATCGCTTCGAGAGCAGCCTCTGCCAGGGCCTTCGCAGCTTCCAGCACCCGGTCCGGCTCACCGAGATAGGTGATCACGGCCCGGTTGTGATCCGCGTCGGCCGACCAGTCGGCGACCCTGACGCCGGGCACCGAGCGAACCGCCTCCACCAGCGCCTCGACCACCTCCGTCCGGCGGCCCTCGCTCACGTTCGTTTCGCACATCAGGACCTCAGGCATGGCCTCATCCTCCCACCACGTCGTAGACACTTCGAAGCTCGTTGGCCCGGGCCACGATCTCCGCCTTCACCTCTTCGTCCTTCACGCTCGAGAGATTGATCTCGACATTCGCCAGGCAGCCCACTGCTCCACTGCTCGCCAGCGACCGCGCCACGGCCAGGTCCGACTCGGCGTTCCGGTTGAACGACGCCGAGAGTCGATCGGCCAGTTCGAGGACCCGCACGCAGCGCGTACCGTTCTCGAGCGGCACACGCGTCGCGCCGACCATCCCCTCCTGGATCGCCGCCGAGCGCGCCGCCTTCTCTTCCTCCGTGCACTTGGGAAGGGTGAAGGCCCTCATGACGGCTCCGAAGGCCGCGGAGTCCTCGCGCCCGCCCATCATCAGGTCTCGCGTCAACTGCTGCGCCTCCGTATCGATCGCGTCATAGAACTCGTCGGTTTCGAGATCCGGCTTTCCCTTCGAGACCCTGGCCACCATTCCCACGAGTCCAGCCGCCATCGCGCCCGCGACGGCCGAGGCAGTTCCACCGCCGGTCGCGTCGTCTTCGGAGTCGAGCACTTTCATGAATGCCTCGATGTCGGCATCCGTCCAGGTCTTCATCAGCTCCTCCTCTGCTCCTCGCCCAGCGCCTGTCGCACCTCGGCGAGAATCGTGTCTGATCCGATCAGGTCGGCGACCGCCTCGATATCCGGCGTCAGGGGACGGTCGTGCTCCAGGAATCGAACCCGCGAGCGAATCTGTCTGAATGCGGCAGCCGTGCCCCGCCCGAGCCGATCGGGCCCCCGTTCGCGAAGCTCCACGGCCTGGGCGGCCGTCACCAATTCCACCGCCAGGACCGTGCGAACGTTGTCGAGAATCTCCAGTGCGTGCCGGGCGGCGTTTGCTCCCATGCTCACGTGGTCTTCCTGGTTCGCGCTCGATGGGATCGAATCCACGCTGTCCGGGTGCGCCAGTGTCTTGTTTTCCGATACGAGGGCGGCCGCCGTGTACTGGCCGAGCATCAGCCCGCTGTCGAGACCCGGGTTGGCCACCAGCATCGCGGGCAGTCCCGAATTCAGTTCCGGAGTCAGAAGCCGGAAGCAGCGTCGCTCGCTCAGGCTGGCCACCTCGGAGATCACGATTCCCATGAGGTCGTGCCAGAAGGCGAGTCCCTGTCCGTGGAAGTTTCCGCCGCTGATCACTCTCCCTCCACCGTCCGCCTCCGGGAACACCAGCGGGTTGTCACTGGTGCCCGTGAGAAGGCTCTCGACCCGGCTGCGGATGAAGGCGACCGCGTCACGCGCCGGGGCGTGTACCTGCGGTACGCAGCGCAGGCTGTAGGCGTCCTGCACTCGGCTCGGGTCCGAGTCGATGAGCCGGCTTCCGTACGTCAGAGTGCGAATCCGTGCCGCCGCGTCGGCCTGGGCCTTCTGTCCATTGGCTTCATGGAGCAGCGGGTGAAACGCCGACGACAGCGCGAGTAGAGCCTCGAGAGAGAGTGCGGCTGCGATGTCGGCATGGTCGAGGAGCCGTTCGGCTTCATCGACGGCGAGGGCTGCGGCGGCCAGCATGAAGGTCGTGCCGTTGGTGAGCGCCAGTCCCTCTTTCGGTCCGGGCGCAAGCCGCGGAATGCCGGCGGCCTCCATCGCCTCTGCGCCCGACAGCAGCCGGCCTTCAAACCACGCCCGACCGCTGTGGTCCTCCCGGTCCGATCCGTCAGGCTCCCGGGTCAGAACCACGGCGATGTGCGCGAGAGGCGCCAGGTCTCCGCTGGCCCCGAGAGACCCCTTGCCCGGCACGAATGGCGTCACACCTCGATTCAGCATCCGGATCAGCGATTCGGCGAGTTCGGGTCTGACGCCGGACAGTCCCCGCGCAAGCGTACTCGCGCGGATCGCCATCATTGCACGGACCAGCGGCTCGGCCAGCGGCGGGCCGGAACCGGCGCAGCATTTCAGGATCAGGTTCCGGGACAGCCGGCCCGCTTCCGCGGCCGGGATGCTCGTGTCCGAGAGGGCGCCGAAGCCGGTATTCACGCCGTAGATCTTCCGCTCCCCTTCAGCGACGGCCGTCGCTATCCAGTCGAGGCTGCGATCCATCCTCGCCCGCGCCTCCGGGGGCAACGGCGCGATGCTCTCGCCCCCTCGCGCGATCGCCACGACATCTTCAATGCTCAGACCTGTGCCCGTGATCGTGATCATCGACCGACTCGCGGTACGAGAATGGAATGCGCGCAGAACCTGCGCCGGAGGCGCTGCCCCACCGGCGTCCGGAAACTATGCGGGCTCACGGGAGCGAGCCAGATGGCACGTCGGCATTGCGCCGGGCGCAGCCACGAGCCACGATGACGGATCGAGCATCGAACCTGCATTTCGAGCAACGCGCGAGGAACATATGCAGCAGATCGGACCGGTCATCTCCAGCTACGGGATCGAGAACCACGGAATCTCGGGCGCGAGCATCGTTCGCTGGAATTACACTACGCCCGCGCTGTACGAGCACGCGATCCGTGCCAACGAGGGCATGCTGGCCGGAGGTCCCCTCGTCGTTCGGACGGGAGATCACACCGGACGCTCGCCCCTGGACAAGTTCGTGGTCGAGGAACCGAGCTCCCAGACCCGCATCTGGTGGGGCGACGTCAACCGGCCCTATCCGCAGGAGAAATTCGTCGATCTGCATCGCCGGATGCTGGCCTACTTGCAGGGCCGCGGCATCTTCGTGCAGGACCTGTGGGCCGGAGCCGATCCAGAGTACCGGATCCCGATCCGGGTCATCACGGAGAGCGCCTGGCACAGCCTCTTCTCACGGAACATGTTCATCAGGCCTCCGCGCAGCGCGATCGGCGACCATGAGCCCGACTTCACCATTCTGCAGTGCCCGGGCTTTCACGCCGACCCGGAGATCGACCCGACGAATTCCACCGTGTTCATCATCCTCGACCTCGGGCACCGGATGGTCCTGATCGGGGGAACCAGCTACGCGGGCGAGATCAAGAAGTCGATTTTCACGGTGATGAATTACCTGCTTCCGCTCTCGGACGTGCTGCCGATGCACTGCTCCGCCAACGTGGGGGCCGAAGGCGACACGGCGGTGTTCTTCGGTCTGTCGGGCACGGGAAAAACGACCCTCTCGGCGGATCCGGAAAGGACCCTGATCGGGGACGACGAGCACGGCTGGAGCGATCGTGGCGTGTTCAACTTCGAGGGCGGCTGCTACGCCAAGGCGATCCGGCTCTCGGAGGAAGCCGAGCCTGAGATCTACTCCACGACGCGGCGATTCGGCACCGTGCTCGAGAACGTGATGATCGACCCGGACACCCGGGAGCTGGATCTCGACGATGACTCGCTGACCGAGAACACGCGCGCCGCCTACCCGATCCACATGATCCCGAACGCTTCGGAGACGGGCATGGCGGACCACCCGAAGAACATCGTGATGCTGACCGCCGATGCCTTCGGCGTCCTGCCTCCGATCTCGAAGATGACGGCGGAGCAGGCGATGTATCACTTCCTTTCGGGATATACGGCGAAGCTGGCGGGCACGGAGAAGGGACTCGGCGATGAGCCGAAAGCGACCTTCAGCGCCTGCTTCGGTGCTCCGTTCATGGTCCATCACCCGTTCGAGTATGCGAACATGCTCAAGGAACGAATGCTCCACTACGGCTCCCAGTGCTGGCTGGTTAATACCGGCTGGGTCGGTGGCGGCTTCAACGTCGGCAAGCGGATCTCGATCCGCCACACCCGCAACCTGCTC